>NZ_JBIVXC010000011.1:0-204138 GCF_044769005.1 Pseudomonas sp. NPDC090755
CCCAGCGCATAGGTCAGCGTACCGGCGCCATCGGCGCCAAATGCCGAGGTGAAGTTGGCGGCAAAGCTCTGCGTGGCATTGGTTGTCAGTACGGTTTCATCCACCGTCAAGGTCGGCTCCGTACCGGTGGTGCTTATACTCGGGCCGTCATCCTCGAAGATGATCTTCGAGCCGATTTCGGCTTTGGCAATAGAGGCTTGGCGTAGTGTGAAACCACCAATATCGAAATCGGCGTGGTTATTGCCCTTGGCGTCGACGGCCGCGCCGTTCTCGATGAGCACGCGGTTGTGGTCTGCCGATGTGGTGTATTCAATCTGGTAGCCGGCTTTGACGCCGGTGATCGTTGCCACCCCGGAAGCAAAGCTGATGACAATGGCCGGATCATTCACCGATCCGTCCGAGTTCTCGATCACCAGCCCGGTGCTGATATTGATGACGCGAACATTGCTGATTGCAATCGATGCATCATTCGCATAGCCGTTGATGAAACTCGCACCAGGTTCAAGTGCGGTGCTGAATGCGCTGATCTTTACGACCGCGCTTTTGCCGCTTTGCAATTGCACGACGTCGAAATTGGCCGACCTCGTATTGAAGACACTGGTGAAGTCGATGTTGGATTCAACATCCGCTTCGTTCTGATCCAGGTTGGGAATGGTCACATTCTGCCTGGCACCCGTGACGAACGAAAAGCGGATGCCTTCCTGTTCCACAATCATCTGATTGTTGGTGCCGAAGGTGGTTGGGCCACCCGCCTGGCTGGTATTGATCGTGTCGCCAGTCGTTATATTGACGCCGCTTGACTGGTCGGCGGGGTTCTTGCCGGTGGCGACAATTGTTGGGTCCGTGATTCGCAAGACGCCGCCGACGTCGACAACGGTCGGGTTCGCCGTCGTGAACATCAGGAACAGATTCTGCCCGGAAGGTGCATTGGCCAGGCTGAATTCCAGGTCCTGGCTGGTGCCGACGAACACCTTGTCCAGCAGGTTGAGGGCATCGTCCGGGTTACTGGTGTCCGGATGCTTGAGCGGTTGATATTCCACGGTCCAGATCTTGCCGCCGCTGACCGGCGATCCGGTTTCTTCAATGTAGGCTGCAAATACGATCGCGCCTGCTGGACCCCCGGCTCGGCCCAGCAGGATGTTGTTGTTGGTATCGGTATAGAGAAGAATATCGGTGCCATTGAGGGTATCGAGCCCGCTGTCCAGGCCATTGAGTGCTGCGCCAAGGCTGTCTACGAAGCTGACATCGGTAATGCTGGCTCCGGGCGCTGCGGTGATGGTGAACGCATTGCTGCCCGTATTGCCCACCGCTCCCGTATAGCCACTCAAGGCCGCACCTGTTGCGGTACCTGCCCCCAGCGCCGCCAGCCTGGCAGCGAAGGTCGTGGGCAGCGCCGTCAGCAGAATGTCATTGTCGTCAGCGTCTCCCGCAGGGCTTGCGGTGGCCGTGCTGTTCTGCAACCCGGCTGTTTCGTCCAGCGTAACGTTCACACCCGTCGCCACGACGTTCAGGGCGCTGTTCGTAGTAGTGACGGTCGGCGTCTGGTGGGGAGGCGGATTGCTCACGGAGGTAGCGCCATTGTCTTTGCTCGCGACGGCGCCCTGGTGGATGGGGAGATCGGTACTGCTGTCACCGGTCGGGTCGCTCGTGGGCTTTGTTATTTTTTTGCGGATAGTCATGACGTTCTCCTGAGCAATTCCAGGCATAAGGGCCGGACCGTGGACGTACTTCTGATACATGCCGCAACTATGGATAAGCGCTGGCAATTGCGCATCGGCCGATACTCCCAGACGAGATAGGAGTTTCAGGCTACTTGGGAGGGGAAACGGGAGGACGAAGGCGTACGCCACCTGTAATGGGGCGAGCAGGGTAATGCCGGTGGCAATGAGCCATTTTCAGTACGCTGGTCAGGAATCTTGACTACAGTATCAATTGGTGACTGCTCTCAAAGTCGCCACCGTGATCGTTCAAGAGACGCCGGCAATGTCCCGCGCGTCCACCACCTGATCAGGAGTGCACGATGGATCTCAACCGTCGGCAGTTCTTCAAGGTCGCCGCTGTCGGCCTTGGAGGTTCGAGCCTGGCTGCGTTGGGCATGGCCCCCACACCGGCCTTCGCCGAGCAGGTGCGTCACTTCAAGCTGGCGCACAGCAAGGAAACCCGTAACACCTGTCCGTACTGTTCGGTCGGCTGCGGCCTGATCATGTACAGCCAGGGCGACGCGGCGAAGAACGTAGCCCAGAACATCATTCACATCGAAGGCGACGCCGACCATCCGGTGAACCGCGGCACCCTGTGCCCGAAAGGTGCCGGCCTGCTCGACTTTATCCACAGCCCTAACCGCCTGCAGTACCCGCAGGTGCGCAAGCCGGGCAGCCAGGAGTGGACGCGGGTGTCCTGGGACGAGGCGCTCGATCGCATCGCCGACCTGATGAAGACCGACCGCGATGCCAACTTCATCGAGAAAAATGCCCAGGGCCAGACGGTCAACCGCTGGCTGAGCGTGGGGTTCCTGGCCGCTTCGGCGTCCTCCAACGAAGCAGGCTACATGACCCACAAGGTCATCCGCAGCCTCGGTATGCTGGGATTCGATAACCAGGCACGTGTCTGACATGGCCCGACGGTGGCAAGTCTTGCCCCGACGTACGGCCGTGGAGCCATGACCAACCACTGGACCGATATCGCCAACGCGAATCTGATCCTGGTGATGGGTGGCAACGCTGCAGAAGCCCATCCTTGTGGCTTCAAATGGGTGACCGAGGCCAAGGCACACAACCAGGCCCGGTTGATCGTGGTCGACCCGCGTTTTACCCGAACCGCTTCGGTGGCCGACTATTACGCGCCTATCCGTACTGGCACGGATATCGCCTTCATGGGCGGGCTGATCAATTACCTGCTCAGCGAAGACAAGATCCAGCACGAATATGTGCGCAACTACACCGACGTGTCGTTCATCGTCAACGCCGGATTCAGCTTCGAAGATGGTTTGTTCAGTGGTTATGACGCGGCCAAGCGCAGCTACACCGACAAGTCCGGCTGGGGCTATGAGATGGGCGAGGACGGTTTTGCCAAGGTCGACCCGACCCTGCAAGACCCGCGCTGCGTCTATCAGTTGATGAAGCAACACTACAGCCGCTACACCCTGGAGCTGGCCAGCCAGATCTGCGGCATGCCGGTCGACAGCCTGCGCAAGGTCTGGGAAGAGATCGCCACCTGCTCGCAACCGGGCAAGACCATGACGATCCTCTATGCCCTGGGCTGGACCCAGCATTCGATCGGCTCGCAGATCATCCGCAGTGCGGCCATGGTCCAGCTGCTGCTGGGCAACGTCGGCATGCCGGGTGGCGGGGTCAACGCCCTGCGCGGTCACTCCAATATCCAGGGGCTTACCGACCTGGGGCTGCTGTCCAACCTGCTGCCGGGTTACTTGTCACTGCCGTCGGATGCCGAACAGGACTACGACGCCTACATCGCCAAGCGTGCGTCCAAGCCGATACGGCCGGGGCAGATGTCCTACTGGCAGAACTACGGCAAGTTCCATGTCAGCCTGATGAAAGCCTGGTACGGCACCAACGCCACGGCCGAGAACCATTGGGGCTTCGACTACCTGCCGAAGCTGGATATCGCCGGTTACGACGTGTTGAAGATGTTCGACATGATGGCCAAGGACCAGGTCAACGGTTACTTCTGCCAGGGTTTCAACCCGATTGCCGCCTTGCCGGACAAGAACCGCGTCACCGCTGCCCTGAGCAAGCTCAAATGGCTGGTGGTGATGGACCCACTGGCCACCGAGACCTCGGAGTTCTGGCGCAATGCCGGGCCGTACAACGATGTCGATTCGGCCAACATCCAGACCGAGGTGATCCGCCTGCCCACCACCTGCTTTGCCGAGGAGGACGGCTCGCTGGTCAACAGCAGCCGCTGGCTGCAATGGCACTGGAAGGGCGCCGAAGGGCCGGGGCAGGCCCGTACCGACGTATGGATCATGACAGCGCTGTTCCTGCGCCTGCGCGAGCGTTACCAGCGTGAGGGCGGGGCCTGGGCCGAATCGATCCTCAAGCTCAACTGGCCCTACAAGGTGCCCCATGAGCCCTCACCGGAGGAAATCGCCAAGGAGTTCAACGGCTACGCCGTGGCTGACCTCACCGATGCCACCGGGGCGACGATCAAGGCCGGGCAGCAACTGGGCGGTTTCGCCCAGCTCAAGGACGATGGCAGCACGGCTTCGGGGTGCTGGATCTTCTGCGGCAGCTGGACCGAGCAGGGCAACCAGATGGCCCGGCGCGACAATGCCGACCCGTTCGGCATGAAGCAGAGCCCGGGCTGGGCCTGGGCCTGGCCGGCCAACCGGCGGATCCTCTACAACCGCGCCTCGGCCGACCTGCAAGGCAAGCCCTGGTCACCGAACAAGCGCCTGGTGTGGTGGAACGGCAAGACCTGGGGCGGTACCGACGTGCCGGACTACAAGGTCGACGTGGCGCCGGAAGCGGGCATGAACCCGTTCATCATGAACCCGGAAGGTGTGGCGCGCTTCTTCGCCCTGGACAAGATGGCCGAAGGGCCGTTCCCCGAGCACTACGAGCCGTTCGAGACGCCCATCGGCATCAACCCCCTGCACCCGAACAACAAGCAGGCGACCAGCAACCCGGCCGGCCGCGTGTTCGATTCGGTGTGGGACAGCCTCGGGCAAGCCAAGGACTTCCCATACGCCGCCACCAGTTACCGCTTGACCGAGCACTTCCACTTCTGGACCAAGCATTGCCCGATCAATGCTGTGACCCAGCCGGAGCAGTTCGTCGAGATCGGCGAGGCGCTGGCCAAGGAGAAAGGCATCGCCGCCGGCGACCGGGTGCGTGTCACCTGCAAGCGCGGGCATATCGAGGCAGTGGCGGTGGTGACCAAGCGGATCCGTCCGCTGCAGGTCAACAACCAGACCGTGCACCAGATCGGCATTCCGCTGCACTGGGGCTTTACCGGCGTGACCCGCCACGGCTACCTGACCAACACCCTGGTGCCGTTCCTCGGTGACGGTAATACCCAGACGCCGGAATCCAAGTCGTTCCTGGTCAACGTGGAGAAAATCTGATGGCCAGCCAAGACATCATCGCCCGTTCGGCCACCACCACGCCGCCGCCGTCGATCCGCCAGCAGGAAGAGGTGGCCAAGCTGATCGACACCACCAAATGCATTGGCTGCAAGGCCTGCCAGGTCGCCTGCTCGGAATGGAACGAGCTGCGTGACGAGGTCGGCCACAGCTACGGCACCTACGACAACCCCCACGACCTGAGCGCAGAGACCTGGACCCTGATGCGCTTCACCGAGCATGAAAATGCCGAGGGCAACCTGGAGTGGCTGATCCGCAAGGATGGTTGCATGCACTGTGCCGATCCCGGCTGCCTGAAGGCCTGCCCGAGCCCCGGGGCGATCATCAAGCACGCCAACGGCATCGTCGACTTCAACCAGGACCACTGCATCGGCTGCGGCTACTGCATCACCGGTTGTCCGTTCAACATCCCGCGGATTTCGCAGAAGGACCACAAGGCCTACAAATGCACCCTGTGTTCCGACCGCGTGGCGGTGGGGCTGGAGCCGGCCTGCGTGAAAACCTGCCCGACCGGGGCGATTGTCTTCGGCAGCAAGGAGGACATGAAGGAGCATGCCGCCGAGCGGATCGTCGACCTCAAGTCGCGCGGCTTCGCCAACGCCGGGCTGTACGACCCCGATGGCGTCGGTGGTACCCATGTGATGTACGTGCTGCACCACGCCGACCAACCGAAGCTATACGCTGGCCTGCCGGACCAGCCGGTGATCAGCCCGATGGTGGCGCTGTGGAAAGGTGTGAGCAAACCGCTGGCGCTGCTGGCCATGGGCGCGGCGGTGCTGGCCGGGTTCTTCCACTATGTGCGGGTCGGCCCGCAGCGGGTCGAGGAGGACGAGCATCCAGGCGCGCCGGACACCAGCGTGCATGTCGTCGATCCGGCAGTGCATGTGTATGACCCGGGTAAACCGGGGCCAGGGGAGGAGCGGCCATGAACGACAAACCCATCCTGCGCTACAACGCCAATGAACGAAGCAACCACTGGTTGGTGGCCATCCTGTTCATCCTGGCCGGGCTGTCGGGGCTGGCGCTGTTCCATCCGGCGCTGTTCTGGCTCAGCCACCTGTTCGGTGGCGGGCCCTGGACGCGGATTCTCCACCCGTTCCTGGGCCTGGCGATGTTCGTGTTTTTCCTGGGGCTGGTGATTCGCTTCTGGCGTGCCAACGTCTTCATCAGCAATGACCGGTTGTGGCTGCGGCGCATCGACCGGGTGATGCGCAACGAGGAGGAGGGTGTGCCGCCGATCGGCAAGTACAACCCCGGGCAGAAGCTACTGTTCTGGACCCTGCTGCTGTGCATGCTGGTGCTGCTGTTCAGCGGCGTGGTGATCTGGCGCGCCTGGTTCAGCCAGTACTTCGGCATCGGCTCGATCCGCCTGGCCACCTTGCTGCATGCCCTGGCGGCCTTCGTACTGGTGCTGAGCATCATCGTGCACATCTACGCCGGGATCTGGATCAAGGGCTCGGGGAGTGCCATGTTGCATGGCCGGGTCAGCCGCGCCTGGGCGAAAAAGCACCATGAGCTATGGTATCGGGAAGTGACCCGCGACGACGTGCAGGACTCGCACATCAGTAAAAAAGGATGATGGCTTGAGCACAATTCTCGAACCCGGGCAGATCGAAGCGGCGGCCAGTGCGCCGCCGTTTCTTCACCTGCCGCCAGCGAACCTGTTCGCCCTGCGGGCAGCGCGTCTGGACACCCTGGCGGCAGACCATGCGCTGGGCGACTACCTGCGCCTGATCGCCAGCCTGTGCCGGATTCAGCAGAGCCTGCTGGATGAGCCGCCGCAGGCTGTTCCCCTGGAAAGCGAACGCCAGCGTTTGTGCCTGGAGCACGGCTTGCCACCGCTGGCGGCCGATAGCCTGGTGCGCGAGGGGCAGTGGCTGGCCTGGCTGGATGTTTTGTTGCAGCGATTTCCTTCACCGGCTGGCAGCGAACTGAGGGTGGCCGTAAGCACCTTGGACGACGCCAGCGCCGATCAGCGCAAGCTGTGGGGTATTGCCTTGTTGACCGGGCAATACGACGCCGTGCCGGCAGCCCTGGTGCCCTTTCTCGGCGCCGCCCTGCAGGCGGCCTGGAGTCACTGGCTGCTGAGCCTGCCAGGTACCGCGCTCAAGCCCGGCGACAACCTCTGCCAGTGCCCTGCGTGCGGTTCGCCGGCGATGGCCGGGGTGATCCGCCACCGGGGCAAGTTCAACGGCCTGCGTTATCTGGTGTGCTCGCTGTGTGCCTGCGAGTGGCATGCAGTGCGGGTCAAATGTATCTACTGCGAGCAGAGCAAGGGGCTTGAGTACTTCAATCTCGAGGATGATCGCCATGCCGTCGGCAAGGCGCCGCTTCGGGCCGAGTGTTGTCCGGGCTGCAAGGTTTACCTCAAGCAGCTCTACCTGGAGTGCGACGCTGATGCCGAAGCCTTGTCGGCGGACCTGGCGAGCCTGGCCCTGGACCTGCGCCTGGACCAGGAGGGCTATCAGCGATTGGCGCCGAACCTGATGCTGGCGCCTTAACGTCTACACTCAGTTTTCTGTGGACGCCTGTGGGAGCTGGCGAAGCCTGCGATCGACCGCGAAGCGGTCGTTTCCAGGCGCAGAGCCTGTATCGCCCGGTCGGCCCTTATCGCCGGCAGTGCCGGCTCCCACTGTGGATATGGCCGGAGCTTTTGAATGTCTGCAAATGTCACGACGCTTGCTACTCGCTTACCTTCCATCGACACCCTGCTGCGCCATCCCGCCTGCCTTTCGCTGATCGAGCGCTATGGCCGTGACGCGGTGCTGGCCACCTTGCGCCAGTTGCTCGATGACCTGCGCGAACCGGCCCACCAGGGGCAACTGGACGCGGCCGAGCTGGCGCCACCGGTACTCGCCGGGCGCGCGGGCGAGCGATTGGCGGCCCAGCACCGCAGCCAGGTACGGCGCGTGTTCAACCTCACCGGCACGGTACTGCACACCAACCTTGGCCGGGCATTGCTGCCGGAGGAAGCCATCGACGCCGTGCAGATGGCCGCGCGCTACCCGCTGAACCTCGAGTTCGACCTGGCCACCGGCAAGCGCGGCGACCGCGACGACCTGATCGAAGGCCTGATCCGCGAACTGACCGGCGCCGAGGCCGTCACCGTGGTCAACAACAATGCCGCAGCGGTGTTGCTGGCGCTCAACAGCCTGGGGGCGCGCAAGGAAGGCATCATCTCCCGTGGCGAACTGATCGAGATCGGTGGCGCCTTTCGCATTCCCGACATCATGGCCCGGGCCGGGGTCAAGCTGCATGAAGTGGGCACCACCAATCGCACCCATGCCCGCGACTACGAAGCCGCCATCGGCCCGCGCAGCGGCCTGCTGATGCGTGTGCACTGCAGCAACTACAGCATCCAGGGCTTCACCACCCAGGTTGCGACCGCAGAGCTTGCGCAACTGGCGCATCGGCACGACCTGCCGCTGCTGGAAGACCTGGGCAGCGGCAGCCTGCTCGACCTCACTCGCTGGGGCCTGCCTGCCGAGCCCACGGTGCGTCAGGCCCTGGCCGACGGTGCCGACATCGTCACCTTCAGCGGCGACAAGCTGCTGGGCGGGCCTCAGGCCGGCATCATCGTCGGACGCAAGGCGCTGATCACCAGGATCAAGAAAAATCCCCTCAAGCGCGCCCTGCGGGTCGACAAGCTGACCCTGGCCGCCCTGGAGGCGGTACTGGGCCTGTATCGCAATCCCGACCGCCTGGCGCAACGCTTGCCCAGCCTGCGCCTGCTGACGCGCCCCCAGGCCGAGATCCTCGCCCAGGCCCAGCGCCTGGCACCCGCGCTGGCGCAGGTGTTGGGCGAGCAGTGGCAGGTGGCGGCCGTGCCGGCCTTGAGCATGATCGGCAGCGGCAGCCAGCCTGTTGCGCGGTTGCCCAGCGCCGCGCTGTGCCTGCGCCCGCAACAGGCCCGGCGTTGGCGCGGCCGTAGCCTGCGTGGCCTGGAAGAGGCACTGCGCAAACTGCCGATCCCGGTGCTCGGGCGCATCGATGACGATGCCCTGTGGCTGGATTTGCGTCAGCTGGATGACGAGGCGGGCTGGCTGGCGCAGATGCCCGGGCTGCAACTGGCGGAGGCCTTGAGGTGATCGTCGGCACCGCCGGGCACATCGACCATGGCAAGACCTCCCTGCTCGAAGCGCTGACCGGGCAGGCCGGGGACCAGCGCCGGGAAGAGCGCGAACGCGGCATGACCATCGACCTGGGTTATCGCTATGCGCCGCTGGAGGAGGGGGCACCCTTGACCGGCTTTATCGATGTGCCGGGGCACGAGCGATTTATCCACAACATGCTGGCCGGTGCCCAGGGCGTCGACCTGGTGCTGCTGGTGGTGGCGGCGGATGACGGGGTGATGCCCCAGACCCGCGAGCACCTGGCCATCGTCGAGCTGCTGGGCATTCCCCGCCTGCTGGTGGCCATCAGCAAGTGCGACCGGGTCGAACCGGACCGGGTGCGAGAGGTTCAGGCACAAGTGAGTGCCTTGCTGACGGCTGGGGCCTATGCAGATGCTGCACAATTTCCACTGTCGAGCGTGACCGGCGAAGGGGTCGATAGCTTGCGTCAGGCGTTGCTTCAAGCCCAGGGCCAGGTACGCGAGCGCAGCCGACGGGGCGGGTTTCGCCTGGCGATAGACCGCGCCTTTGCAGTGGCCGGGGCGGGAATCGTGGTCACCGGCACGGCGCTGGAGGGGCAGGTCCAGCTGGGTGACACGTTGGTGTTGAGCCGGGGCGCGAAGCCTGTGCGGGTGCGCGGGCTGCATGCCCAGAACCAGCCGGTGGCCGAGGCCTGGGCCGGACAGCGTGTAGCGTTGAACATCAGCGCCGAGCGCCTGGAGCTGGCGCAGATTCATCGGGGGGACTGGCTGCTTGACGAGTGGTTGCACGCGCCGACCCAGCGAGTCGATATCGAGCTGCAACTGCTGGCCAGCGAGCCCCGCAGTTTTGTCCATTTCAGCCCGGTACACGTGCACCTGGGCACCCAGGATGTCACCGCGCGGGTGGCCTTGTTGCAGGGGGAGCAGCTGTTGCCCGGTGAGCGCATGTTCGCCCAGTTGCAGGTCAATGCACCGCTGCAGGCTGTGCATGGCGATCGCCTGGTGCTGCGCGATCACAGCGCGCAACGCACCCTCGGCGGCGGCCGGGTGCTCGACCCCTTCGCTCCGGCACGCCAGCGGCGCAGCGAAGCACGCCTGGCCCAGTTGCAGGGGCTGGCCAGTGCCGACAGCCTGGAGCAGGCCTTGCCGGTGTTGCTGGCCAACGATGAGACGGGGCTTGATCCGCAGCACCTGGAGCGTCAGTTCAATCGCCTGCGCAGCAGTTGGAAGCTGCCGGCCGATGTGAGCGTCATTGCCACGCGCCAGGGGCCCTTGTTGTTCACCGACGCACGCTGGCAGGCACTGAAGCAGGCAGTGCTGGCGCAGTTGGGGCACTTTCATGAACAGGAGCCCGACCAGCTCGGCCCGGATCGCGATCGCCTGCGCCGCTTTGCAGCGCTGCCACTGGAGCGCCCGGCGTTCATCAGCCTGCTCGACGATTTGCTGGCAAGCGGGGCAGTGGTCGGCAACGGGCCCTGGCTGCATCTACCCGAGCATCAGGTACGCCTGAGCGACGCCGATACCGCGCTCTGGCAGCAGTTGCAGCCGTTGCTGGAGCAAGGTGGGTTCGATCCACCCTGGGTGCGAGACCTGGGCAGGGCGGCGGCGGTAGATGAGGTTGAGGTTCGATTGTTGCTGCGCAAGCAGGCGAGACTGGGACAGGTGCACCAGGTGGTGCGCGATCTGTTCTATCCTGAGGTCACGATCCGACAAATGGCAGCTATGCTCTTGCAGCTGGCCAGTGACGATCCGGTGGTGCAGGTGACCGCCTTTCGCGACGTGCTGGGCATTGGCCGCAAACGCAGCATCCAGGTATTGGAGTATTTCGACCGTATCGGTCTGACCCGGCGAGTGGGGGACCGGCGCCAGGTCCGTGCCGACAATGCCCTGGCGCAAGCACCAGGGCACTGAGTTCAAGGAAGGCAATCGCGCCCGGTGGCGCGGCCGGGCTTCAAACCCGGTTGGGGACGGCAGCCGTTCCCGGGCAGGTTCGACTCCCGCTGCCTTCCGCCACTTTCTACTGCGCCCGTTCCCCGCACAGGTCCAGGGCGAACCAGTATTCGGCAGCCTGCACATCAAGACCCGCGCCCAGCAGGGCAAACATCTTGCCCAGCGCGGCTTCGCGCGTCATGCCGCCACCACTGACCAGCCCGGTATCGCGCAAGCGGCTACCGGCAGCGTAGGTGTCGAAATGTACGGCGCCTTCCGGGCACTGGCTGATGGCGGCGATGAGCACGCCACCCTCGCGGGCGTCGTGCAGGGCGTCGAGCAGGTCCTGGTCATCGGAAGGCCCGGTGCCGCTGCCGTAGCACTCCAGCAACAGGCCTTGCACACCACTGCCGAGCAGGGCGCGCAAATGACTCACCTGCAAACCCGGGAACACCGGCAGTACGGCCAGGTTCACGGCGTGCCGCGGCTGGCGGTAGTCCAGGCGCGCCGGTAGCGCATCGACGCGCTGACCGTCGCGTTGGCGTGGCAGGCTGGCGAAGGCATCGAAGGCTTCGCTGCGCAGTTTCGAGGTGCGGGCACCGTGCAGCAGCTTACCGTGGAAGTACAGGTGCACGCCGTCGTCGATGCCGGTGGCCATCAACTGCAGGGCGCCGCCCAGGTTGTCCCAGGCGTCGCTGTCCGGGGCGCCGGCCGGCAACATCGAGCCGGTCAGCAGCACCGGCACCGGCAGGCCCAGCAGCAGGAACGACAGGGCCGCCGCGCTGTAGGCCAGGGTGTCGGTGCCGTGCAGCAGCAGGACCCCGTCATGGCCGTCGCGCTCCACCGCCTCGACAATCGCATCTCGCATGGCCAGCCAGTTGGCTTGCTGCATGTTGGCACTGTCGAGCAGTGGCGTCAGTTCGTGCAGGCGCCAGCTCAAGGCCGGCGCGTCCGCCTGCTGATCGAGGTGGGCACGCATGCGCGCCTCGAAGCCGCCGGCGGGCGCCAGGCCTTGTGGTGTCTCAAGCATGCCGATGGTGCCTCCGGTGTAGAGGACCAGCAGATTCTTGACGGCGCGCATTTCAGTTCTGCACCTGGGCAGTGGCGGTGCGGACATCGACCTTGGCGTCGCTCACCGGGTTGACCGGCCAGGCATCGCGGTCCAGGTCCAGGTCGGCAAAACGTGCGGCGTCGAACACCGGCTGCTGGATGCCGGCGCGGCGCTGTTCGTCGTAGTCGCGCATCACCCGCAGGCCGACCTTGAACAGCAGGGCCAGGGCCACCAGGTTGACGAAGGCCAGGCAGGTCATGGTGATGTCGGCGAAGGCGAACACGGTCGACAGGTTCTGCACCGAGCCCCAGAGGATCAGCAGCAGCACCAGGCCACGGTAGCCCAGCAGCACCGCACGGTTGCGGGTGAAGAACTGCAGGCTGGTCTCGCCCAGGTAGTAGTTGTAGAGGATGCAGGTGAAGACGAACAGCGACAGCGCCACGCTGACGAAGATCCGGCCCCAGTCACCGACCACCGCGGCCAGGGAGTTCTGGGTCAGGGCGATGCCGTCACCTTCGAAGCCCGGGGTGTAGAAGCCCGACAGCAGGATCAGCAGGGCGGTGCAGGTGCAGATCACGAAGGTGTCGAGGAACACGCTGAATGCCTGGACCACGCCTTGCGCGGCCGGGTGTTTCACTGCCGCCACGGCAGCAACGTTCGGCGCACTGCCAAGGCCGGCTTCGTTGGCGAACACGCCACGCTTCACGCCCATGACAATGGCGCTGCCCAGCAGGCCGGCAAAGGCCGGGTCGAGGCCGAAGGCGCTTTTGATGATGGTTTCGAGCATGGCGGGCACGTGTTCGATCTGGGTGAAGATCACATACAGGGTCACACCAATGTACGCCAGGGTCTTGACCGGCACCAGCAGGTCGGACACCGCGGCGATGCGCTTGATGCCGCCGAGGAACACCAGGCCCAGCAGCACGGCGAGGGCGATGCCGGTGTATTTCGGCTCGAAGCCGAAGGCATTCTGCAGCGAGTGGGTCACCGTGTAGGACTGCAGGCCGTTGAAGGTGAAGCCGTAGGTCACCAGCAGCAGGATCGCGAACACCACCGCCAGCCAGCGCAGCTTCAGGCCGTGCTGGATGTAGTAGGCCGGGCCGCCGCGGTACAGGCCGTCACCGTCGCTGCGCTTGTAGACCTGAGCCAGGGTGCATTCGAAGAAACTGCTGGACATGCCCACCAGTGCGGTGACCCACATCCAGAACACGGCGCCAGGGCCACCCAGGGTTACGGCAATGCCGACACCGGCGATGTTACCGGCGCCGACGCGACCGGCCAGGCTCAGCATCAGCGCCTGGAACGAGCTCAGCTGGCCAGCCTGGCCGCGCAGGGATTCCTTGAACACGCTGAACATATGGCCGAAGTGGCGGAACTGGACGAAACGGGAGCGGATGGTGAAGTAACCGCCGAGACCGACGATCAGTACGATGAGAAGCTTCCCCGAAAGGAAATCATTGAGCGCTTCGAGCATGGGAAAACCTCGATTCTTATTCTTTGCATGAAAAGACAACTGGTCCGGCGTCGCTGCACCGGTATCCGTTGCGCGCATGGTTGGCCAAGATAAATATCGTTACAATTTCGCGGGTTGCTCTGAGTTGATGCGACTTGATGCTAGAATGGCGTCTGTCGCATCACCTTGGACGGCTCGCATGAGCGAAAACCTCGGCATCAATCTCAAACTTGCCTGCAGTCACTACCGCTCTATCTCGGAGGTTTGCCGGCAGCTTTCTATCAACCGCGCGCAGTTCAACAAGTACCTGAGCGGGCAAAGCCAGCCGACACCTTTCAATCTCAAGCGCATCGGCGACTTCTTCGGCGTCGAGGACTATGAGCTCGGTTTGCCCCCCGACCAATTCGCCCGCCTGATCGGCGCGCGCAATCCGGCGACGGTCACGGCTACTCAGGACGATCCGCTCAGTGAGCTGCTGCGGCCGCTGCGCGAGCAGGGCGGCAACCTGTCGCGTTACTGCGGGTACTACTTCGAATACTCAAACTGCATGTCGGTACCGGGCACCATCCTGCTGTCGCTGGTGCACCTGCGCGAAGAGCGCGGCAGTTACCTGTTCGAGCGCCAGGAGCGCCAGGAGCGCTCAAGCAGTACCGATGTGCAGGCCGAGGACTGGGTGCGCTGTCGCTACCTGGGCGCGGCCTTCCAGTTGCAGGATCGGCTGTTTCTCATCGACTACGAGTCGCTGACGGTCAACGAAATGAGCCAGACCATCTTGATCCCCAGCTTCAAGAGCCGCATTACCCGCCTCAATGGCCTGAAAACCGGCGTGTCCAGCGGCGACCGGCGCACGCCGGCCTGCACCCGGGTGGTCTGGGAGTACCTGGGCACCGAGATCAACCGCATCAATGCCTATCGTCAGGTCAAGCTGTATCGCCCGGACGACCCGCGCATCGACGAAGATGTGCGCGAGCGCCTGACAGTCGGGCCGATCAGCAACGGGCTGTTCGAGATCGAGTGATACTCAGCCCAGCACCACCTCCGCGACGGTTTGCGCCACTTGTTCGGCCACATCCGGCGCACCGCGCAGGTGAGCGGCGATGCCGTGGTCGCAATCGGCGAGCAGCAGGCATTCCAGGTGCGGTGGCGGTACGGCGCTGAGCAAGCCGCGGGTGACTTCTTCCGGGATCGGGCTGTAACGCTCGGCGCCGGCCAGCCACAGGGTGCCGGCCGAGGTCCCGGCGCCTTGCCCGTAGCGGTGCGAGTTCAGCCCGTCGTATTCACCCATCACCAGCAGCACGCGGCCCTGGAACTGGCGCAGGAACTCGAAGCTGTCGCAGTCGAGAAAGCCGTAAGGCTTGCTGATCGCCGCCTTGAACGCCGGGCCGAAAGGCGCGTGGTGGGCGGCGTCGGGATAAATGGCCGGGCAGATCAGCACGAGGGTATCGATGGCTGGCGTTTGCGCCGCCAGCTTCAGGGCAATGGCAGCGCCCAGGCTGTGGCCTATCAGTGTGCGGCAGTGGGGCGCGATGTGCTGGTGAAAACGCCGTGCTTCCTCAAGGTTGCTGGCCAGTGATGGCTCGCGCGCCCCGGGTTCGCTGGCCAGGCTGTGGCCGGACAGGTTGCCGGTGAGCGAGCCGATACCCCGCTGTTGCAGACGGTACAGCAGCGGGTTGAGCCGGGTGAAGTCCGAGCGCGCGCCACCGACGACGAACACCGGCGCTGCGCGTTCTTCGTCGGGGATCAGCAAGCGGGCCTGTTGTTGGTAATCGCCGAAGGATTCGGTGATTAACTGCTCCTGGCCGAAGCAGGGCTCGTCGTATTGCCAGGTGGAGCGCTGGGTCGAAGTCGTTTCAACGTGCATGAACACCGCCTAGAGAAACTGATGATGCAGCCATTGGCCTAGTGGATTGCCTGTGCTTAGCAGCAGCTTGAGCGCCATGATGCAGCATATGCATACCAGCAGCGGCTTGATCAGTTTAGGACCGAAATGTACCGCACATCGTGCGCCTAATTGCGCGCCGAAGAATGCCGCGCAAGCCATCGACAGGGCCAATGGCCAGAGTATTGCGCCATTGAGGGCAAATACTGACAAGGCGCCGAGATTGCATGAAGCATTCAGCAGCTTGCTATTACAAACCGCGCGCAACAAAGGCTGGCCGAGCAGGGTCACACACGCAAGCATGAAGAACGAGCCAACCCCGGGGCCGAACACGCCATCGTAAAAGCCGATGACTGGCGCCACCACCAGGCAGAACAGGCTGATCGAAAGTTTGGCCTTGCGTTGCTGCTCATCGGGTTTTGGGCTGAAGGCAAAGTAGGCCGCTACCAGGATCAGCAGTATCGGAACGCCTGCCTGCAACACGTGTTGGGGGACCAGACTGACCGACAAGGCGCCGGTGGCGCCACCGGCAAATGACATGCCGGTCATGGGTAGGCCCTGTCGCCAGTCGATCATGTGCTTGCGAGCGAAGGCATAGGTGGCTGAAACCGTTGCTGAGGTTGCCTGAAACTTGTTGGTGGCAATCGCGGCTAACGGGTCGATGCCTGCGACGAAGAGCACTGGTAGGGTGATCAGGCCACCTCCGCCGGCAATGGCATCGAAGAAGCCCGCCATCAGGGCTACCAGGGCTAAGGTCAGTAACAGGGTAAAGTCGACTTCCATCATCATGGTGCCTTGTTGTTTCAGCCTCGTACCTGCAGCGGATCCTCGATGAGGACCACTGGGCGGGCAAACCGTGAGTAGCCGAAAAGGCGCACCAGCAGGCGTCGATTGTCAGTGACAGTGTCCCGGCAATGCAGCGCCCTGGAGTTGTTGATCAGTAGCGCGCTGTCGGGCTGCAACGCGAAGGACAAGGGTTGTGCATCGTTTACCAGGGCCTGGAAGGCATTGAAGGCCTGGGCGGCTAACTCGCCTGCATGTTCGTTTAGCGAGAAGCGATAGGCGTTGTAGCGTAGGGTAAAACCTCCATGAGGGTCGAACTGCAACATGGAAATGGCCTGTCCGGCTTCACCCTGCCCGGTGACAAAGCAGTCGCTGCGGGTGAAGTCAAAGGAGGGTGATGTCAGTGCCAGGGCGTTGAGACTACCCAGGCGTTCGATGATCCCGCGTAGTGGAATGATGCGGGTGGGTTCATTTGCAGGGTTCCAGCGTGCAGTGAGAATCAGGGCCGAGGGTGCCGGCGAGTGCCCATCGCGGGCAGCAACGGAACAGTTGTACGGTGCTTCGGTGTGCGGCCCAAGACGTAAACCGGCGTGGGAACTGAGCTCAACCCGTACATTTCGGTCCTCGTCGGGCCTGGGCTCGCTACCACCGCCTTTGAAGTTGCCAACCAGGCGCACCTGTTGACCTTCATTGTCGATATCAAAGGCAAAGGCCCGATGGTGCGCCAACGCCAATAGAAGTAGATTGCGCGACGCCAGATACAGGCATCGGTCAGTGCACGAAAGCGCTGCGTGATCAGGCAGATAGTCGGGAACCGGGTCCTCACCCAGCCACGGCATATGAGAGAACATCAGTGCAGAAAGCTGACCATCGGCAAAGTGTCGCAACATTACCTTTTGTGCGGGTACGAGTGTCGTTTCGAGTTGCCTGACCCAGTGTTGCGCCTTGCTGGCAACGCCTTGGGCCTGCGGTCCGCCCAGATCGGCAAGATCCTGGCTGGCTGCGGCCAGCATATAGGCTTGGTCCTGATCGAAGTTGAGGTATGCGACTTCCGGGTTCTGCACGGGAATTCTCCTTGTCATTAGCGTGATGGCAATTCGTGCTACCCGGTAACCAGAAAGACGCTTGGTTACCGGTGAACGAATGAGCCCCCATTCAATGCAATCCGTTGAAAGCGCAAAAGTCGGCTGATTCCGAGCAAATCATCAGGCGTTTCCTGATAGGTCCAGATGGAAATCAAACCCCTTGATATCGTTATGTCGCGGGCGCCCCCCTTAGTCCCAGGTTGGACTTCCCCCGCCGGAAACCGCAAAATGCGCCATTGCCTCAATCAACCTGATCGGACCTGCTGACTCTATGCGAATGCGCCTGATGCTGTTGGGTGGTGGAAATGCCCTCGGGCAAGCGCTGATTCGCCTCGGGGCCGAGGAAGACATCGGCTTTCTGGCGCCGCGTCCGCCGGAAAACGGCTGGGATCCGGCAAGCCTGACCCAGTTGCTGGATGACACCCGGCCCGATGCGCTGGTGAACCTGGCCTATTACTTCGACTGGTTCCAGGCCGAGTCGGTCAGCGAGCAGCGTCTGGCCCTGCAGGAGCGCTCGGTGGAACGCCTGGCCGAGCTGTGCCAGCACCACAACATCATCCTGGTCCAGCCGTCGAGCTACCGGGTGTTCGATGGCTCGCGGGCCACGGCCTACAGCGAAAAGGACGAGCCGGTGCCCCTTGGCCTGCGTGGCCAGGCGCTGTGGCGCATCGAACAGAGCGTGCGGGCCACCTGTCCGCAGCATGTGATGCTGCGCTTTGGCTGGCTGCTCGACGAGAGCATCGATGGTGTGCTCGGGCGCTTCCTGACCCGCGCAGAACAACCCCAGGAGTTGCTGCTGGCCGATGACCGCCGCGGCAACCCGACGCCGGTGGACGACGCCGCACGGGTCATTCTCTCGGTACTCAAGCAGCTCGATTGCGCCGCGCCCCTGTGGGGCACTTATCACTACGCGGGCAACGAAGCCACCACACCGCTGGCGCTGGGACAGGCTATCCTCACTGAGGCATCCCAGCTGCACAAGCTGGCCGTCGAGGCGCCGACCGCGCAGGCCCATGCCGCGCGACCGGATGCCAGCGAGGAGCCGCAGCACGCGGTGCTGGCCTGCAAGAAAATTCTGCACACTTTCGGCATCAAACCCCGCGCCTGGCGTGCCGGTTTGCCGCCCCTACTGGATCGATTCTATCGACATGGCTGATGCTCCAATTCTGATTACCGGTGGCGCAGGCTTCATCGGTTCCCACCTCAGTGACGCGTTGCTGGAAAAAGGCTACGCGGTTCGCATCCTCGATGACCTGTCCACCGGCAAGCCCGGTAATCTGCAGATGGACAACCCCAGGCTCGAACTGATCGAAGGCGACGTGGCCGATGCCGACCTGGTCCAGCGCGCGGCAGCTGGCTGCCGGGCAGTGGTGCACCTGGCGGCGGTGGCCTCGGTGCAGGCGTCGGTGGACGACCCGGTGAAAACCCACCAGAGCAACTTCATCGGCACCTTGAATGTCTGCGAGGCCATGCGCATCAACGGCATCAAGCGTGTGCTGTTCGCTTCGAGCGCGGCCGTCTACGGCAACAACGGTGAAGGCCTGGCGATCGCTGAAGATACCCCCAAGGCGCCCTTGACCCCTTATGCGGTGGACAAGCTGGCGGGCGAGCAGTACCTGGACTTCTACCGTCGCCAGCACGGCCTGGAGCCGGTGGTGTTCCGCTTCTTCAACATCTTCGGTCCGCGCCAGGATCCGTCATCGCCGTACTCGGGCGTGATCAGCATCTTTTGCGAGCGGGCCCTGAAAGGACAACCCATCACCCTGTTCGGCGACGGTGAGCAGACCCGTGACTTCGTCTATGTCGGTGACCTGGTCACGGTGATGGTCCAGGCCCTGGAGCAGGCGCAGGTCGAAGAGGGCGCGGTGAACATCGGCCTGAGCAAGGCCACGTCGCTGAACCAGTTGCTGGAAGCGTTGAAGTCGGTCGTGGGCGAGTTGCCGGCGATCAGCCATGGGCCAGCGCGTGCGGGCGATATCCGGCATTCGCGGGCCAGCAACGAGCGGTTGCTGACGCGTTTCGACTTCCCCGAACCGACGCCGATGGCTGAGGGGCTGGCGCGGTTGTTGGGGCGCTAAGCTCCAAAATGCAGCGCGGGGCAAGCCCGCTCCTACAGGAGCGGGCTTGCCCCGCGCTTTACGTTGAACGCTGACTCAGAACTTGTAACCCACACCCACCATGTAGACCCATGGATCGACATCCACGTCGACCTTGGTCTTGCCCACACCCAGGGCGCTTGGGCCGTCGATGGTGGCCTTGGTGTCGATGTCTATGTACCAGACGGCGGCGTTGACCAGGAAGTGGTCGGTGATCATGTAGTCCATACCCAGTTGACCTGCCAGGCCGAACGAGTCCTTGAGTTTCAGGTCGCTGAAGCCCTGGGCCTTGCGGTTGCTGCTCAGGTCTTCGTCGAAGAACATGGTGTAGTTCAGGCCGATACCGGCGTACGGCTGGAACTTCGAGCTCGGTTCCATTGGGTAGTACTGCAGCGACAGGGTCGGTGGCAGTTGCTTGATGTCGCCCAGCTTGCCGTCCAGGCCAGCGCCCAGGCCCTTGACGCCGACGGTGTGCTGGAACGGGGTGGCAGCCAGCAGTTCCAGGCCGATGTGGTCGGTCAGCATGTAGGCGAATGTCAGGCCCAGTTGGGTGTCGCTGTCCAGGGTTGCCTTGGTGCCAGACACCTTGGTGCCGTCGAGCTTGATATCGCTGCTGTCCTCATTGGGAGCGGTGGTGATTGCGCCGGCACGCATGATGATGTCGCCAGCCTTGTGGGCCTGGGCAACAGGGGCTGCAAGCGCCAGGGCAATAAGCGAGGCGCCGAGCAAGGACTTGTTCATGGAAGCTCCCAAAGGACGTTTAGAATTGGATGCGTCCAATGGTAAGGAGCTGTAGAACTGGCGATTTGACACAGCTCAATGAAAGCGTCAAAGCCGCGTCAGGGGCCATTCATTCTAGTTCATAGGCGTAGATTTTCTCGGCTTCCATCTGATAACCGGCATCGGCCAGCTCGCTGCTGGCGGTTTTCACCTGCATCCGCCCTTCGATCCAGTAAGGCTGATAGAGGTCTTCGACGCGCACGCCCATCTCGCTCACGACATGCACGATCTGGTTCGACGGCGGTGGTGGCACATGGATGCAGGCGCCGTAATACGGCACCAGCAGAAACTCGGTGGTGCGGCCTTCTTCACTGACTTCCAATGGCACGATGTAGCCCGGCAACCGGACCTGCTGGCCATCGAGCGCCTTGACCACCGGGGCATTGGGCACCTGCTGGCGGGCAGCCGGGGCAGATTCTGCGGCCAGGGCGTCACCTAGCTGCGACAGGTCGTGCATCGGCGCCAGTGCCTGGCGGATCAGCGACGCACCAGGCGGGACCAGTTGCGACCACTCCAGGGTGCGTGGCTCGCTGGCCCACGAAGGCGTGACCACCAATAGCAACAGCAACAGCAGAACGCGGGTCATGGAAATGCTCACAGATGAATGGACAGGCCGTCCGCCAGGGACTGCCGGTAGGCACGCCAGGCCGGCACGCTTCCCATCAGCAGCGCGGCACCGAGGATGATCGCGAGCAGGTTCCATTCATGCGCGCTGGGCCAGGCCAGCGGCAGGAACAGCCCGTAGTTGGCCTGCACGTAGCCCTGGGCCAGGGCGATCCCCAGGTACAGTAAACCCAGCCCTGCGAGGATACCGGCCACTGCCAGGGCCAGTGCTTCGAGCACCAGCAGCCCGGCGATGTGCCAGGGTCGGGCGCCGACCGAGCGCAGGATCGCCATCTCCCGACGACGCTCGTTGAGGCTGGTGAGGATGGCCGTGAGCATGCCGATCAGACCGGTCAGCACCACGAACAGGGAGACCACGAACAACGCCTGCTCGGCGGTGCCCATCAGGCTCCAGAGCTCCTGCAGGGCGACCCCTGGCAGGATCGCCAGCAAGGGTTCGCTGCGGTATTCGTTGATCTCCCGTTGCAGGCTGAAGGTGGCGATCTTGTTGTTCAAACCCAGCATGACGGCGGTGATGGCGGCGGGCTTGAGGTCCATGTGGCGGGCCTGCTCGGCACTGACCTTGCCCGCCCCGCGGGCCGGTATGCCGTTGTGCCAGTCGATGTGGATCGCTTCCATGCCTGCCAGGCTGATATGCAGGGTGCGGTCGACAGGCGTGCCGGTGCGTTGCAGTACGCCCACCACCGTAAAGGGCTTGTCGTCATGCTTGACCAGGCTGACGGCGGCCACGCCGTGGGCCAGCACCAACGGGTCGCCGAGTTTGTAGTGCAGGGCTTGGGCCACTTCCGCTCCCAGCACCACTTCGAACGGGTCGCTGGCGAATGCCCGGCCCTGGGCCAGTTGCAGGTTCTGGCGGCGGCCGTACTGGTAATGCTCGAAGTAGCCAGGGGTGGTGCCCATTACCCGGTAGCCGCGATGGGAGTCACCCAGGGAAATGGGGATCGCCCATTTCACCCGCTTGTCGTTGGCGTAGTGCTCGTAACTGTCCCAACGAATGTTGTTGGTGGCATTGCCGATGCGAAACACCGAGTAGAGCAGCAGGTTCACTGAGCCGGAGCGGGCGCCGACGATCAGGTCGGTGCCGCTGATGGTGCTGGCGAAGCTGGCGCGGGCTTCGGTGCGGACCCGTTCCACGGCCAACAGCAGGCACACCGACAGGGCGATGGCAAACGCGGTCAGGAAGGCGGTGAAGCGACGGTTGGCCAGGCTGGCCAGGGCAAGGCGGAGCAGGTACATCAGGCCTCCAGGTCACTGGCCGGGCGGGCCGCGCGGTTGAGTTCAAGCAGCGACAGCTGGCGGTCGAACAGCGGAGCCAGGCTCTGGTCGTGGCTGACGAACAGCAAGCTTGCGCCGGCGTCGCGGCATTCGGCGAAGAGCAGGCGGATAAAGGCCTCGCGGGTGTCGGCATCGAGCGCCGAGGTCGGTTCGTCGGCGATCACCAGTTCTGGCTGGCCGATCAGCGCGCGGGCAGCCGCGACCCGTTGTTGCTGCCCGATGGACAGGCTGTCGGCGCGCCGTGCGAGTAGTGCAGGGTCGTTCAAACCCAGGTGGGCGAGCAGGGTGGCGGCAGCCTGGTCGATGCTGCCGTGGCGCTCGCTGGCGCGACGCGCACGCGTGGGCGAGAAGCGGCAGGGCAGTTCGACGTTTTCCCGTACCGAAAGAAACGGCAGGAGGTTGAATTGCTGGAAAATGTAGCCGGTGTGATCGACGCGAAAACGGTCCCGGGCCGCCAGCTTCAATTCGCCAAGGTCCTGGCCGAGCAGGCGGATGCGGCCGCGGTCAGGCTTTTGCACGCCGCCGAGCAGGCCGAGCAGGGTGGTCTTGCCGCTGCCGCTCGGGCCTTTGAGAAACAGGGATTCGCCGGGTTCCAGGCGCAAGGCCGGGATATCCAGCAGAGGGGCTTGCCCCGGCCAGGCAAAGCCCAGGTCGGTCAGTTCAATCAGTGCCTGGCTCATAAATTCACGCCCGGGTTGCCCCGGGCGCTTCACTGCAATGTGGCTGTCAGAAGGTGATCGTGGCATTGGCCGGGGTCGCTTCGACACCCTGCTGGCCGTTGGGCCCGATCAGTTGTAGCTGAATTTTCCGGGTGGCGGGGAAGGCCTTGAACAGCGGGCCGAGGTCGAGGGTCTTGAGCTGCTCGGGGCTCTCGCAGAGCAGCCGGTAATGGGCGTGGATGTCACTGTGGTCGTGCCCCTCCTCATCGCCGTCGTCATCAACCGCCGGTTTGTCGCCGAACAGCGGGCTTTCCAGTTCCTGGTCCGTCTCGCTGCAGTTCGCTGCCCGGGGCAGGACGAACAGGGCCAGGGGCTTTTCCAACTGGGCGCGCACGGCGGCGACCCTGGCCTTGTCGGCATCGCTGCTGGCGGCGTGTTCGAAACCGACCAGGTTCATCGCCGGGCTGTCCAGTTCCAGCTCCAGGGCCTTGCCATCGAGCACCGCATTGACGCGGGCAGCCCCGTGCTCGTGGGCACCCAGGCTGCCATGGGCGTGGTCATGGTCGTGGTCCTCAAAGGCATGGGCGATGGCCAGGGGCAGCAAGGCGAACGGCAAGGCAAGCAACAGACGACGCATGAACAGGACTCCACGAGAGCACGGGGTTTGATTTGGTAATGTTATAACAACTTATTCTTGCGATGCCAGCGTCGCTTGGCGCCGGGTCGTCCCCGTGGGAGCATGGAGCCTGTCATTGTGCAGAGGAAATGACCGTGCGAATTCGTGGACATATCGGCGACTGGCCGGTGGATTTGACCCTGGAGCTGGAGCCGGCGGAGTGGGCGCAGCTGGGGGGACAGCTGGCGGCAGTGACGCCCGTTGCGAGCAGCGCGGCGGCAGTGCCGGTTGCCCGGGCGGATGATGCACTCTGGCAGGCGGCGCGTGATGTGTTGCGCCAGGCCGGACAGCTCAACGGGCCGGAGCTGCTCGAACACCTGGAAGGGTTGGCGGGCAATGTCGCGGCGGGCAAGCGCCTGCTGGTGCGGTTGCGCCACAGTGCCGAGGTGAAGGTGGAAAGCGGGGCGGATGCGCCGGTGTATCACTGGATAGGGTGATGCTATGAGGGCGCTTGTGCTGGCCTCATCGCCGGCGTTGCCGGCTCCCACAGAGGTGCCATTTGTGGGAGCTGGCAACGCCAGCGATGGGCTGCGAAGCAGCCCTGGGGGGGTCAATACAAAGCTGCGAACAACTTGCGGCGGTAGGTTCCCACCAGCGGATGATCGTTGCCCAGCAGGTCGAACACCTGTAGCAAGGTCTTGTGCGGCAAGCCGCTTTCATAGCCGCGGTTGCGGGTAAACAGTTTGAGCAAACCGTCCAGGGCTGCTTCGTACTGCTGACGCGACAACTGCTGGATGCACAGCTGGTAGGCGGCCTCATCGTCTTCGCCATTCTGGGCCAGGCGCGCCTTGAGGTCGGCGACTTCCGGCAGGCTGGCGGCCTGGCGCAGGAAGGTCAGCTGGGCCTTGGCGCCGGCCAGGGCAGCCTTGTGCTCATCGGTCTTGACCGCATCGAGAACGACCTGGGCTTCCCCCAGTTCACCCCGTTCGGCCAGGCAACGGGCATACAGGATCAGGGCCGCGGCATTGCTGTTGTCTTCGCCCAGCAGGGCCTTGAGGGTGGCTTCGGCTTCACTGAAACGGCCCTCGGCAAACTGCGCCTGGGCGGTTTCCAGCGGCGCGGCGGCGGCCGGTGGCGGCATCTGTACATGCGGTTCGAGCAGGGTGCGGATGGCCGATTCGGGCTGGGCGCCGGCAAAGCCGTCAACCGGCTGGCCATCCTTGAACAGCACCACGGTCGGCAGGCTGCGAATGCCGAAGCGGGCAACGATGTCCTGTTCGATGTCGCAGTTGACCTTGGCCAGCAGCAGCTCGCCCTGGTAGCTCTCGGTGATTTGCGCCAGCAGCGGCATCAGTGCCTTGCAGGGCGCGCACCACTCGGCCCAGAAGTCGACCAGCACCGGCTTGTGAAAGGAGTTCTGGATTACCGACTGATCGAAGTCGGCGGCAGTTGCGTCGAAAATGTACGGGGGGGCAGTGGTCATCGCGACTCTCGAAAATCCGTGAATGGCATCACTATAAAGGCTGGCGGCTGGCGTGGTACAGGCTGACCCGGCGGAATTCGTGGGGCTCGGCCAGGTCCGGCAGGGTCAGGGCGTCAAGCACGCCCAGGGGCTGGTACAGCGGGTGGCTGAAGTCGCGCACCCGCGAGTCCGCCACCAGGGCCTGGCGGCCACGACTGAGAAATTCATCGAGCAGCGGCAGGTTGGCCCGGTCGTACAGCACGTCGGCCACCAGGATCAGGTCGAAACGGTCGGCCTCCTGGAAAAAGTCGCTGGAGTAGCTCAGCTCCACGCCATTGAGCTCGGCGTTGGCCTGACAAGCCTGCAGAGCCAGGGGATCGAGGTCGCAGGCCACCACTTCGAGGGCACCGGCGCGGGCGGCGGCGATCCCGGCGATGCCGGAACCTGCGCCAAAATCCAGCACGCGCTTGCCTTCGACCCAGTGGCGATGTTCGTCCAGGTAGCGGGCCATGGCCAGGCCGCTGGCCCAGCAGAAACTCCAGTACGGTGGCTCGTGAAGGATGCGCCGGGTTTCATCGGGCGTGAACTCGCGGTCCATGTTCTGCGCATCGATCAGCCACAGCTTGAGTGCGCACTCGGGCAGCTCGCTGACCACCAGCCGGGCATCACCCAGCAGTTCGCCCAGCGCCTGTTGCAGGGGTGCTGGCGCCATCATGGCGCCTTTTCAAAACGCAGCGGGCCGGTGGCCTGGCTCTGTGCCTGGGTGATGCGTATTGGCGATAAATGCAGGATCAACTGGCCGGACCGGCTGGCACGCCCGCGCAACTCGACCCTGGCGCCGGCCGGGAAGGCCTCGGGGCTGAAGCGCAACTGGTAAGGCAGGTCCAGGCCGTTGCCGCTCAGGGTGCTGCTGGCCAGCAGGCGTTGCGGGCGGCCACGGTCATCGATGACCAGCAAAGCCAGTTCGACTTCGGCGCCGGCCGGAATGTTGAGCAGGGTGCCGCTCAATTCGCGTTGGTAGGCCGGCAATGGACCCAGGTCCTTGGCGGTCTTGCTCGCCACCGGGGCTTTGGGGGCCGGTGCAGGCTGGGGTTTGTCGCTGCTGCAGGCCACCAGCAAGGCGGCAAAACTGAGCACAACAAGCGCTCGAAATGGCATGGGGAATTCCTTCGCGGCATTTTTCCACTGTGGATGGTAAACCCTTTGGCTTGTCTTGCCAGTGGGATGCGCTACCATGGCCCTCCCTTTTTTTGTTGCCTGCCACCATGCACTGTCCCTTCTGCGGTGCCAACGACACCAAGGTCATCGACTCGCGACTGGTTGCCGAGGGCGAGCAAGTGCGCCGTCGGCGCGAATGCGTCGCGTGCGGTGAACGCTTTACCACCTTCGAAACCGCCGAGCTGGTCCTGCCCCGGCTGATCAAGCAGGACGGCAGTCGCCAGCCCTTCGATGAAGAGAAGCTGCGCGCCGGCATGCAGCGCGCCCTGGAAAAACGCCCGGTGAGTGTCGAGCGCCTGGAAGCGGCGCTGGCGCACATCAAGCACAAGTTGCGGGCCACCGGCGAGCGCGAGGTCAAGTCGCTGGTCGTCGGCGAGATGGTCATGACCGAGCTGCAGAAGCTCGATGAAGTGGCCTATATCCGTTTTGCCTCGGTCTACCGGCGCTTCCAGGACCTCGACGAGTTCCGTGAAGAAATCGATCGCCTGGCCCGTGAGCCGGCTAAAGAGTGAACATGTCCAGCGAACGCGCGGTACTCGATGCCCATTACATGGCCCGGGCCCTGGAACTGGCCCGCAAGGGCCTGTATTCGACCCACCCGAACCCGCGCGTCGGCTGTGTGATCGTCCGCGATGGCCAGGTGGTCGGCGAAGGCTGGCACGTGCGTGCCGGCGAGCCCCATGCCGAAGTGCATGCCCTGCGTCAGGCCGGTGAGCTGGCCCGCGGAGCCTGTGCCTACGTCACCCTTGAACCCTGCAGCCACCACGGGCGCACACCGCCCTGTGCCGAGGCGCTGGTCAAGGCCGGCGTGGCGCGTGTGGTCGCGGCCATGCAGGACCCCAACCCGCAAGTGGCGGGGCAGGGCCTCAAGCGCCTGGCCGATGCCGGTATCGAGGTTGCCAGCGGGGTGCTGGAAGTCGAAGCGCGGGCGCTCAACCCGGGCTTTCTGAAGCGCATGGAGTTCGGCCTGCCGTTCGTTCGCGCCAAGCTGGCGATGAGCCTGGATGGCCGCACCGCCATGGCCAGCGGCGAAAGCCAGTGGATCACAGGTCCTGCCGCACGTAGCGCCGTGCAGCGCTTGCGGGCCCGCTCCAGCGTGGTGTTGACCAGTGCCCAGAGCGTGCTGGCCGACAATGCACGGATGACCGTGCGCGCCGAAGAACTGGGCCTCGACCCGCAGACCACGGCCCTGGCCCTGGCGCGTCCGCCCTTGCGCGTGCTGATCGATGGGCGCCTGCGCCTGCCGCTGGATGCGCCGTTCTTCGCTGCAGGGCCCGCACTGGTGGTCACCGCTGGCGCCGTCGACAGCCGCTACGCCGAGGCCGGCCACGAGTTGCTGAGCCTGCCGGGCGAGGGCGGTCGGGTCGACCTGCAGGCACTGCTGCGCGAACTGGCGGCCCGTGGCGCCAGCGAAGTGCTGCTCGAAGCCGGTGCCGGCCTGGTCGGCGCCTTTGCCAGGCACGGCCTGATCGACGAATACCAGATCTTTGTCGCTGCCAAGTTCCTCGGTTCCACTGCCCGGCCTTTGCTGGACTGGCCACTGGAGCACATGAGCGAGGCGGCACAGCTGAAAATCACTGAAATGCGTGCGGTAGGCGATGACTGGCGAGTCACTGCGATCCCTGTACCGGCGCCCGGCGTATAATTCCAGGCTAGCCACGCGCAGCCCCGTTCTCGAGGAGGACTCATGTTCACCGGCATCATCGAATCCATAGGCAGCATCCGTACCCTGACCCCCAAAAGTGGCGACGTGCGGGTGTATGTCGAAACCGGCAAGCTGGACCTGGGCGACGTCAAGCTCGGCGACAGCATCGCCGTCAATGGTGTGTGCCTGACCGCGGTCGAGCTGCCTGGCGATGGCTTCTGGGCCGACGTCAGCCGCGAAACCCTGGAGTGCACCGCCTTCGACGACCTCAAGAGCGGCAGCCGGGTCAACCTGGAAAAGGCCCTGACCCCGACCACCCGCCTGGGCGGCCACCTGGTCAGCGGCCATGTCGACGGTGTCGGCGAAGTGGTCTCGCGCAACGATAACGCCCGCGCCATCCAGTTCCGCATCCGTGCACCCAAGGAGCTGGCCAAGTACATTGCCCACAAGGGCTCGATCACCGTCGACGGCACCAGCCTGACGGTGAACCTGGTCGATGGCGCCGAGTTCGAGCTGACCATCGTTCCGCATACACTGGCCGAAACCATCATGGCCGACTACCGTCCCGGTCGTCGGGTGAACCTTGAGGTCGACCTGTTGGCCCGTTACCTGGAGCGTCTGCTGCTGGGTGACAAGGCCGCCGAGCCGAACAAAGGCAGCGGCATCACTGAAAGTTTCCTGGCCGCCAACGGCTACCTGAAATCCTGATTTGAAAGGGGGTGCCGCGTGGCGCTCAACAGCATCGAAGAACTGGTAGAAGACATCCGCCAGGGCAAAATGGTCATCCTGATGGATGACGAAGACCGCGAGAACGAAGGCGACCTGATCATGGCCGCCGAGTGCTGCAAGGCCGAACACATCAACTTCATGGCCAAGCACGCCCGTGGCCTGATCTGCATGCCGATGTCGCGCGAGCGTTGCGAAACGCTCAAGCTGCCGCTGATGGCACCGCGCAACGGCTCGGGCTTCGGCACCAAGTTCACCGTCTCGATCGAAGCGGCCGAAGGCGTCACCACCGGCATCTCCGCCGCGGACCGTGCCCGCACTGTCCAGGCCGCTGCCGCCCGCGACGCCAAGGCTGAAGACATCGTCAGCCCTGGCCACATCTTCCCGCTGATGGCCCAGCCAGGCGGCACCCTGGCCCGTGCCGGCCACACCGAAGCGGCCTGCGACCTGGCGCGCATGGCCGGTTTCGAGCCGAGCGGGGTGATCTGCGAGGTGATGAACGACGACGGCACCATGTCCCGTCGCCCGGAACTGGAAGCCTTCGCTGCCGAGCACAACATCAAGATCGGTACCATCGCCGACCTGATCCACTACCGGATGATCCACGAACGTACCGTTCAGCGGGTTTCCGAGCAGCCGCTGGACAGCGAGCTGGGGCATTTCAACCTGGTCACCTACCGTGACTCGGTCGAAGGCGACGTGCACATGGCACTGACCCTGGGCACCATCTGCGCCGAAGAACCGACCCTGGTGCGGGTGCACAACATGGACCCGCTACGCGACCTGCTGATGGTCAAGCAACCGGGCCGCTGGAGCCTGCGCGCCGCCATGAGCGCGGTTGCCGAGGCCGGCAGCGGTGTCGTGCTGCTGCTCGGTCACCCGCTGGAAGGCGACGTGCTGCTGGCGCATATCCGCGAAAGTGCCGACGCTTCGCCGGCCAAGACCCCGACCACCTACAGCACCGTCGGTGCCGGTTCGCAGATATTGCGCGACCTGGGCGTACGCAAAATGCGCCTGATGAGTTCGCCAATGAAGTTCAATGCGATATCCGGATTCGATCTGGAAGTTGTAGAATACGTGCCCTCCGAATAAAGCAGGCGGTTTGTCGCGCTGCCATTCGTGTCCCAAACCCCTACAGGCCGCCGTTTTGCGGCCTGGCTCTTTAAGATGAGAACTCCGGAATGACCCTGAAGACCATCGAAGGTACCTTCATCGCCCCCAAAGGTCGCTATGCTTTGGTGGTTGGCCGCTTCAACAGCTTCGTCGTCGAAAGCCTGGTGAGCGGTGCCGTTGACGCCCTGGTTCGCCACGGTGTCAGCGAAAGCGACATCACCATTATCCGTGCCCCGGGTGCATTCGAGATTCCGCTGGTGGCACAGAAAGTCGCCCAGCAAAGCGAATATGCCGCGATCATCGCCCTGGGCGCAGTGATCCGTGGCGGTACCCCGCACTTCGAATACGTGGCGGGCGAATGCACCAAGGGCCTGGCCCAGGTGTCCATGGAGTTCGGCGTACCGGTTGCATTCGGTGTCCTGACTGTCGATTCGATCGAACAGGCCATCGAGCGCTCCGGCACCAAGGCCGGCAACAAAGGCGCCGAAGCGGCCCTGTCCGCCCTGGAAATGGTCAGCCTGCTGGCGCAGTTGGAGGCCAAGTGATTAGCGACGAGCACGATCGTTTCAACCCGCGCGATCCAAAACCTGCGGATGCTGGCAAGCCATCGAAGAGCGCCAAGCGTCGCGAAGCCCGTCAGCTCGCGACCCAGGCCCTCTACCAATGGCACATGGCTCGGCAGTCGCTGAACGAGATCGAAGCGCAGTTCCGGGTCGATAACGATTTCACCGATGTTGACGGTGCCTACTTCCGCGAAATCCTGCACGGCGTTCCGGCGATGGTGCAGGAAATCGACAAGGCCCTGGCGCCATGCCTGGACCTGGCCCTTGAAGAACTCGATCCGGTTGAGCTGGCGGTCCTGCGCCTGTCTACCTGGGAGTTCATCAAGCGCGTCGACGTGCCGTACCGCGTGGTGATCAACGAAGGCGTCGAACTGGCCAAGATCTTCGGTGCCACCGATGGTCACAAGTTCGTCAACGGCGTGCTCGACAAGCTGGCACCACGGCTTCGTGAAGCCGAAGTCAAGGCATTCAAGCGCTGATCCTGGCGCTTCCTGCCGATGGGTGAGTTCGAACTGATTCGCCATTACTTCGCCGCCGCGCCTTGTGCGCAGGGCGGTGAAGGGGTTGCGCTGGGCATTGGCGACGATTGCGCCTTGCTCAGCGTGGCGGCCGGCGAGCAGCTGGCGATCTCCACCGACACGCTGGTGGCCGGGGTGCATTTCCCGGCCGTCTGCGATCCTTTTCTGCTCGGTCAGCGTTCGCTGGCCGTTGCTGCCAGTGACCTGGCTGCCATGGGGGCTACCCCTATCGGCTTTACCCTTGCCCTGACCTTGCCGGATGTACAGGCCGACTGGCTGCAAGCCTATGCCCGTGGCCTGAACCAGATGGCCCAGGCCTGCCGCTTGAGCCTGATCGGTGGCGACACTACCCGCGGCCCCTTGAGCCTGACCATGACCGTGTTCGGTCGGGTGCCCCAAGGTTTGGCGCTGACCCGCAGCGGTGCCCGTGCCGGAGACCTGCTGTGTGTTGGCGCAGAGCTGGGCAATGCCGCCGGCGCCTTGCCGCTGGTGCTGGCCGAACGTCAGGCGGAGCCTGCTGTCGCCGAGCCCTTGCTGGCCCATTACTGGTCACCTTCGCCACAGTTCGCCCTGGGACAGGCCCTGCGCGGCAAGGCCACTTCGGCGCTGGATATTTCCGACGGCCTGCTGGCCGATTGCGGGCATATCGCCAAGGCCTCGCAGGTGGCCCTGCAGGTTGAGCTGGAGCGGCTGCCGGTATCGGACGCGCTGCAGGCTTTGCTTGGGCGTGAGGGTGCCCGGCAAGCCGCCCTGGCGGGCGGTGACGATTATGTCCTGGCATTCACCCTGCCCGAGGCGCAGCTTGCGCCGCTGCAGGCGGCTGGTTGGCCGGTCCATGTGATCGGCCGGGTGGCCAGCGGCACTGGCGTCAGCCTGGTGGATGGCCAGGGCAGGGACATCACCCCGGTCACCCGGGGCTATCAACATTTTAGGGAGCAACCGTGACCGATCACCCCAACCAGGTGCCTGCGGAGAACGTTCCGCCGTCGGTCTGGCGTAATCCTTGGCATTTTCTCGCCTTCGGCTTCGGCTCCGGGACCTTGCCCAAGGCGCCGGGAACCTGGGGCTCGCTGGTAGCCTTGCCGTTCATCCCTTTGTGGCAGATGTTGCCCGACTGGGGCTACTGGCTGATGCTCGGCCTGACCATGCTGTTCGGCTTCTGGCTGTGTGGCAAAGTAGCCGATGACTTGCGTGTGCATGACCATGAAGGCATCGTCTGGGACGAGATGGTCGGCATGTGGATCACCCTGTGGCTGGTGCCTGAAGGCTGGCATTGGCTCTTGGCGGGTTTCCTGATGTTCCGCTTCTTCGATATTCTCAAGCCCTGGCCGATCCGCTGGGTTGACCGGCATGTGCATGGCGGTGTCGGGATCATGCTCGACGACGTGCTGGCGGGTGTGTTCGCCTGGTTGGGCATGCAGGTTCTGGTATGGAGTTTTACCTAAGGGAGTAGGACGATGACTGGATGGCGACTCGGACTCTTGGTATTGGCCCTGGTGGTAGGTGCAGTACGGGCGGCGGAGCCGCCGCCGGCGACCCCTGCACAGATCCGGCTGGCCAGCGAGGAGTGGCTTGACTACACCAACGCCGATGGCAGTGGCCTGGCCTGGGACGTGCTGCGCAAGGTGTTCGAGCCGGCCGGGGTCAAGGTCAGGATCCAGAGCGTGCCCTACAGCCGTGCGATCGGCCTGGTCAAACGCGGCGAAGCCGATGCCTGGGTCGGTTCCTACAAAGAGGAAAATGCGGAAAACCTCTATCCGCACTGGCATTTCGACCTCGACCATATCTATGCCCTGGGCCTGGCCAGCCAGCCGGTGCCAACCCTGGAAAACCTGGGACAGTTTCGCCTGGCCTGGGTGCGGGGCTACGACTTCAATGACTATTTACCCAACGTCGGCCACTTCCGCGAGATCCAGCGCCGCGAAGGCATCCTGCCGATGCTTGAGCATGACCGGGTCGACCTCTACATAGACGCCCTGACCGAGGTCGATTATGTGCTCGATCAGGCCGCCAAACCGCAGGCCTTCCGTCGCACGCACCTGATCGAACTGCCGCTGTACCTGGCGTTTGCCCGCACCCGCGAAGGCCATGCGCTGCAGGTGTTGTTCGACCAGCGCATGGGCAAGCTGGTGGCCAGTGGCGAGTTGCGCGAGATCTTCAAGCGTTGGGAGCAACCTTACCCGTTCGACGAGGCGAGCACCTCGCGCTAGGTGATATCGAACCTGTCGATCTGTTTGCTCAACAATTCAGCCTAAGCAGCGCCGCGGCGCTGCTGATACAATCGCCCCACGTCAATTTTCAAGTTACTGATCAGGAGCACAACGTGCCCGTCGTCTTTGTTGCCGCTTCCAAGCTGCCTACCCCGTTTGCGACTTTCACCATGCATGGTTTTCTCGACGAAGCCACCGGCCGCGAGCACGTCGTGCTCAGCCTGGGTGATGTGGCCGATGGGCAACCGGTACTGGGGCGCCTGCATTCCGAATGCCTGACTGGCGATGCCTTGTTCAGCCAGCGTTGCGACTGTGGTTCCCAACTGGAAGCCGCCCTGCAGGCCATCGCCCGCGAAGGCCGTGGCGTGCTGCTCTACCTGCGCCAGGAAGGCCGTGGCATCGGCCTGTTGAACAAGATCCGTGCCTACGAGCTGCAGGACGGCGGCGCCGATACCGTCGAGGCCAACGAGCGCCTGGGCTTTGCTGCCGACCAGCGTGACTATGGCATGTGCCAGCCGATGCTCGAGCACCTGGGCGTCAAGTCGCTGCGACTGATGACCAACAACCCGCGCAAGGTCAAGGCGCTGACCGGCATGGGGATTCCGGTGGCCGAGCGTGTGCCGTTGCACACCGGTCATAACCCGCACAACAAACACTACCTGGCGACCAAGGCCGGCAAGCTCGGGCACATGATGGGCAACGAGCACCAGGGCGAGGCCGGTCGGGCGTGACCCGGGCCCAGGTTCGTCGCCGGCTGGAGCTGGCCTGGTGGCAGTACCTGGCCGTGGCGCTGGCGCCGTTGCCGGTATTGGCCTGGGCATTCGGCGCCGGCCAGGCGCTGATCCCGATCCTGGCCATGCCGGTGTTCATTGCCGGTGTGGCATCGATGTTCCTCAGCCTGCCGCGTTTCGGCGCCTACAAGCGCGAGCTGATCGCCACGCAGAAGGCCCTGGACAGCGCGCAAGAGCCTGCCGCCTGGATTGAACTGGCCCGGGTGCGGCGCCTGGGGATGCTGTTCGCCTGCCTGCCGGCCTGGATCTCGGCGCTGTCGGTGTTCGTTGGCCTGGAAGCCGTGCCGCAGATCCTGCTGGTCATTTCCAGCCTGGTGTTGCTCTACCTCTACCGTATCCCGCGTCAGCTGGGTTGATGCGCAGCCTCCTGCTGCTGGTGTTGCTGGCGCTCGGCATGCCGCTGTGTGCCGCGCCACGGGTGGTCAGCCTGGCGCCTTCATTGACGGAAATCGTCGTCGAGCTGCAGGCCGCTGATCTGCTGGTGGGCATGCTCGATGGCGGTGATCGTCCGCCCGTCCTGGCCACTGTGCCTTCGGTGGGCCGCTACGGCCAGATCGACATGGAGCGCTTGCTCAGTCTCAAGCCCGATCTACTGCTGCTGTGGCCGGGCAGCGTGCCGGCTGCCCAGCGCGACCAGCTCAAGCGCCTGGGTATTACGACCTACACGGCCGAACCCCACGGCATCGATGAGTTGATCGAGCAGATCGAGGCGATCGGCGTGCGACTGGGCCGGGCCGAACAGGGGCGCGCCCATGCACAGCAGCTGCGCCAGCAGGTGCAGGCGCTGCGCACGCACTATCATCGCGAGCCGCCTTTGCAGGTGTTCTATCAGGTCTGGGACACGCCGCTGTACACCGTCGGCGGTGGCCAGATCGTCAGCGATGCCCTGGCCGTGTGTGGCGCCCGCAATGTGTTTGCCGACCTCAAGCTGCCCGCGCCACAGATCAGCCTGGAGGCGGTGCTGCTGCGCAACCCGCAGGTGATCCTGGCCAGCGACCAGCGTCAGCTCGACGCCTGGAAGGCCTGGCCGCAGGTCGACGCCGTACGCAACGGGCGCTTGTTGCGGGTGCCGGATAAAGGCCTGGAGCGGCCCAGTGGCCAGATGATCGAGGCGACTGCGCGCCTGTGCCGGTTGCTTGAGGCTAAAGCGCCGGTGTCCAGGTGACGCCGAGCAGCCAGGTCCGGCCTTCTTCGCGGTAACCGTAGCTGCTCCCTTCAAAGCTGTAGAGCGCGCGGGAGTAATCCTTGTCCAGCAGGTTATCCACCTTCAGGTCCAGGGTGACTTCCGGGTTCAGCGTCCAGCTGCTACGTAGCCCGAGCAGGCCGTAACCCCCTATTTGCTTGCGGTTGGCTTCATCGTCGTAGCTGCTACCGACCGCCTGCCAGCTGGCTCCCAGGCCCAGCCGGTCGAACTGGCGGTCCAGATCCAGGCTCAAGGTGCGTCGCGCACGACGGGCCAGGGTGTGGCCACTGTCGCGATCGCGAGGATCGATCAGCGCCAGTCCCAGGTTGCTCTGCCAGCCGAACCACTGTTGATGCAGCGCCGCTTCGAAGCCGTTGATTCGGGCCGAAGCGACATTCTGCGGGATGGAGTCTGCACCGAAGATGATCGCGTCGCGCAGGTCGGTGCGATAGATCGAGGTTTCCAGGCGGCTGTTTTCGCTCAGCTGGCTGCGCCACTGCAACTCGTAGCTCTTCGAGCGTTCGGGCTTGAGGTCCGGGTTGCTGTACTGGGGGTAGTACAGGTCGTTGAAGGTCGGGGCGCGGAAACCCTCGGTGTAGGACAACAACAGGTCGTTGCGCGCATCAACCGGCAGGGTCAGGCTGCCGCTCCAGCTGTTCTGGCCGCCGAACTGCTGGTTCTGGTCGCGGCGCAGGCCTATTTCGGTGGAAAACCACTCACCCTTGAAGCGGTGCTGGACAAAGGCGGCACGGTTCCAGCGGCTGTCCTCGTCGAAGTCCGTGCTGCCGTGCACGCGGTCCTGGTACCAGTCGGCGCCGAGCATCAGGCTGTGCTGGTCGTTGACGGTCAGGTCGTTCTGCCAGCTGGCCGAGTCGCGGTAGGTGTTGAAGTCGCTGCTGTCGTCGCTGAGCTTGTCGCGCTTGCTGTCGCGGTTTTCGCTATGGCCCAGCTCCAGTCGTGAATACCAGTAGTCGTTGAGCTGGGCGCCCAGGTAGGTGCCCAGGCTGCTGACGGTATAGTCGGTGTAGGGTGCCTGGCCGAAGCTCTGGAAGGTGTCGAGGTCGAAACGCCCGTAGGGGTTGTCGTATTCGCTGCGGCCACGGCTGTCGAGCAGGTTGAGGCCGGCTTCGACAGTGTCGTTGAAGCTATGGCTCAGGCTCAGGTTTACCGATTTGTTGCGCTGCGCGTCATGGTCGCCGTCGCTGGGCCAGGAGGTGTGGCTCCAGTCGATGCCGGCACTTTCATCCAGGCTCGCGCCAAGGTTGAAGCGGGTGTTCTGATCGCCCCCGGAAAGCCCGAGGCTGCGCTGCCAGGTCCGGTTGCTGCCGGCGGCCAGGCGCAGGCGGGGTTGCAGGCCCTGCTCGGCGCTGCGCCGGGTAAAAATCTGGATGACCCCGCCAATGGCGTCGCTGCCATAGACGGCCGAGCGCGAACCGCGCAGCACTTCGACCCGTTCGATCTGGTCGATGTTCAGAAACTGCAGGCCGCTGTCACCGGAGGTGGCATTGGCGATGCGCACACCGTCCACCAGCACCAGGCTCTGGGCGGTCTTGCTGCCACGGATGTAGATGCCCGGCACGCTGCCGCGTCCACCAGTCGGCGCGACCTGTACGCCGGGGACGCGGGTCAGCAGGTCGGTGACGCTGGAAGGCTGCAGCCGGTCGATGTCGGCACGGGTGAACACGGTATTGGCCGCACTGGTCTGGGTGCGGTCCTCGACCTGGCGGTTGGCGCTGACCAGGGTGTTGGGCAGCTTCAGGGCGTTGTCGCGGTCATCGGCCAGCAGGAGGGTGGGCAGGCACAGCAGAAGCGGGGAGAGACGCAAGAGTTTCATAGACAGTTTCAATACGATCGCGGGGCAAGCCCGCTCCTACGGGGCTGTAGGAGCGGGCTTGCCCCGCGATAAGGCCTTAAAGACCGAGCAGTTGCATGCGCTGACGCACAGAGGCTTCGATCCCGGCAGCATCCAGGCCGCACTCGGCCAGCATTTGCGCAGGCTTGGCGTGCTCGACGTAGATGTCCGGCAAGCCCAGGTGCAGGACCGGCTTGAGCACGGCTTCGCGGGCGAGGAACTCGCTGACCGCTGCACCGGCACCGCCCATGATGGCGTTTTCTTCGACGGTCACCAGCAGCTCATGGCTGGCGGTCAGCTCGCGTACCAGCGCTTCGTCCAGTGGTTTGACGAAGCGCATGTCGACCACCGTGGCATCGAGGCTTTCGGCAACCTTCAGGGCTTCGCTCAGCTGCACGCCGAACACCAGCAGGGCGACCTTGCTGCCCTGGCGACGGATCACGCCCTTGCCGATCTCCAGCGGTTCGAGGTTGTTCTCGATGGTCGCGTTCGGGCCGCTGCCGCGCGGGTAGCGCACGGCCGCCGGGCCGTTGTACAGGTGACCGGTGCTGAGCATCTTGCGCAACTCGTTCTCGTCGCTCGGGGTCATCACCAGCATGCCGGGGATGCAGCGCAGGAACGACAGGTCGAAGCTGCCTGCGTGGGTCGGGCCGTCTTCGCCGACCAGGCCAGCGCGGTCGATGGCGAAGAGAACGTCGAGGTTCTGTACCGCAACGTCATGGATCAGTTGATCGTAGGCGCGCTGCAGGAAGGTCGAGTAGATCGCCACCACCGGCTTGCTGCCTTCGCAGGCCATGCCGGCGGCCAGGGTCACCGCGTGTTGCTCGGCGATGGCCACGTCGAAGTAGCGCTCGGGGTAGCGTTCGCTGAAGGCCACCAGGTCGGAGCCTTCCTTCATGGCCGGGGTGATGCCGACCAGGCGCTCGTCAGCCGCAGCCATGTCGCACAGCCACTGGCCGAACACGGCCGAGTACTTCGGTCCGCCGGCCTTTTTCGGCGCGGCAGCCGGTGCGTCGACGGGCTCGAGCTTGGTGATCGCGTGGTAGCCGATCGGGTCGACTTCGGCCGGGGCGAAGCCCTTGCCCTTCTTGGTCACCACGTGCAGGAACTGCGGGCCCTTGAGGTCACGCATGTTGCGCAGGGTGGTCACCAGGGTCGGCAGGTCGTGGCCGTCGATCGGGCCGATGTAGTTCCAGCCCAGCTCTTCGAACAGGGTGCCGGGTACCAGCATGCCCTTGGCGTACTCTTCGGTACGGCGGGCGATTTCCCAGGCGCCGGGCAGGCGCGAGAGGACCTTCTTGCTGCCCTCGCGCATGCTCGAGTAGGTGCGGCTGGAGAGGATCTTGGCCAGGTAGTTGGACAGGCCGCCGACATTGCGCGAAATCGACATGTCGTTGTCGTTGAGGATCACCAGCATGTCGGCATCGACTTCCTGGGCGTGGTTCAACGCCTCGAAGGCCATGCCGGCGGTCAGCGCGCCGTCGCCGATCACGGCGATGGACTTGCGCGGATCGTTCTGCAAGCGGGCGGCGATGGCCATGCCCAGGGCCGCACTGATCGAGGTGCTGGAGTGACCGACGCCGAAGGTGTCGTACTCGCTCTCGGCGCGGCGCGGGAAGGCGGCCAGGCCGTCCTTCTGGCGCAGGGTGTGCATGCGCTGGCGGCGACCGGTGAGGATCTTGTGCGGATAGGCCTGGTGACCGACGTCCCACACCAGACGGTCGTCCGGAGTATCGAAGACGTAGTGCAGGGCAATCGTCAGCTCGATGACGCCCAGGCCGGCACCGAAATGCCCGCCGGTCTGACCAACGGTGTAGAGCAGTTCCTGGCGCAGTTCGTCGGCCAGGTTCTCCAGGTCGGCTTCAGCCAGCCGGCGCAGGCCGGCGGGCGTATCGGCACGGTCAAGCAGCGGCGTGACCGGGCGTTCGCGGGGGATCTCTTGAAACGTCGTGGGCATCAGGCGAATCGTTATAGGTGTGAAGTGGCGGCAGTTTACCTTATTGCGGTATTGGCTGCCCATTGAGGTGGCGCTGTGGCGCCACCGCTGTAGAAGCGGGCTTGTCCCGCGATGCTACCGACGCTTAATTGCGCCGTTCGACGATATAACGGGCCAACTCGCGCAGCGGCTCGGCCGCCTCGCCAAAGGCCTGCAAGGCCTGCAGCGCCTGGTCGCGCAGCTCCAGCGCATAAGCCTTGGCGGCGTCCAGTCCGAGCAGGGCCGGGTAGGTCGGTTTGTCGCGGGCAATGTCCGCGCCCTGGCGCTTGCCCAGGGTTTCGGTATCGCTTTCGACGTCGAGAATGTCGTCTTGCACCTGGAAGGCCAAGCCAATGGCTCGGGCGTAGGTCTGCAGGGCTTCAAGCTGCTGCTGGCTGGCGCGGGCGCTGGCCAGGGCGCCGAGCCTGACGCTGGCTTCGATCAGGGCGCCGGTCTTGTGCCGGTGCATGAATTCCAGCGCCGCCTGGTCGAGCTTCTTGCCCACCGAGCCGAGGTCGATGGCCTGGCCACCGACCATGCCGGCCGGCCCCGCTGCCTGGGCCAGGGTCTGGACCATGGCCAGGCGGATGCTGTCGGCCTGCGGGCTCAGTTGCGGGTCGAGCAGTGCGCTGAAGGCCAGGCTCTGCAAGCCGTCGCCGGCGAGGATTGCGCAGGCTTCGTCGAAGGCTTTGTGGGTGGTCGGCTGGCCGCGACGCAGGTCGTCATCGTCCATGGCCGGCAGGTCGTCATGCACCAGCGAATAGGCGTGGATCAGTTCGACGGCGCAAGCCGCGCCATTGGCCTGCTCGGGAGCAGCGCCGAGCGCCTCGCAGGCAGCATAGGCCAATAGCGGCCGCACGCGCTTGCCACCGTTCATCACGCTGTAGCGCATGGCGGCGTAGAGGCGGGTCAACTCCTGCGAAGGCGGGACGAACAACTGCTCGAGGGCCGCATCGACCCGGGCCTGGCAGTTGGCCTGATACCGGGCGATCATTGTGCCTGGTCCGCATCGAAGGGCTCGGCGGCCAGTTCACCGTCACGCTCGAGCAGGACCTGGACCTTCTGCTCCGCCTGGGCCAGGGCGCTCTGGCAGTCGCGGGTCAGGCTGATGCCTTGCTCGAAAGCGGCCAGCGAGTCTTCCAGCGACAGCTCACCGTTCTCCAGGCGCTCGACCAGGGTCTGCAGGTCGGCGAGGGATTGCTCGAAATCAATGGAGGTTTTTTTTCGGGCCATGGCGGCTGTCTCGGTGGCGGTATAAACGGCGCGACACTAGCAGAGCAGGGCGGGGGGAGCAAATCGGCGGGGAGGATCTTTCGTCGCACCCCTGCGCATCAATAAGCACGCAGTGATCGATGGCGCGCACTGAAATCGGGGTAATTGATGTGCAAAGGCGTCTAGCCAAAGTAGGAAAAGGAGAAACGGGGACGACTCCGGGTTGGCTTGCGGGGCCCCATAGGAGTCGTCCTCCGCTCTCGTAAAGAGGCAAATCCAGATGCCCTGGGGCACCTGCTCAGCATGTGCCGACGGGTGTTTGGCCCGCCGCGATTCGGTCCTCTGAAATACACCTTAGACGCTGTCTGTTGTACTGTAAAATTTGTCGAACAGAAGATGTGTCCGGGTGTTACACCCTGAGGTAAGACATGAACGTGCTGGAAGTGGCGGGCGGCAAACCGATCAAACTCTGGACCCAAGGGGTGCCGGTGGAAGACGAGGCGCGCCAGCAGTTGCTGAACACGGCGAAGATGCCGTTCATCTTCAAGCACCTGGCGGTGATGCCGGATGTTCACCTGGGCAAGGGTTCGACCATCGGCAGTGTGATTCCTACCCTCGGCGCGATCATTCCGGCGGCAGTGGGTGTGGATATCGGCTGCGGCATGATCGCCGCCCGTACCTCGCTCCTGGCCCGCGACCTGCCCGACAACCTGCACCGCCTGCGCTGCGCCATCGAACAGGCAGTGCCCCATGGCAAGACCTTCGGTCGTCATGACCAGGGCGCCTGGGACAAGGTGCCGGCGCTGGCCGATCGTGCCTGGCAGGACCTGGCCGTGCGCTTCAAGGCCATCACCGACAAATACCCGAAGTTGGAAAAAACCAACAACCGTCATCACCTGGGCACCCTGGGCGGCGGCAACCATTTCATCGAAGTCTGCCTGGATGAGGCCGACCGCGTCTGGTTCATGCTCCATAGCGGTTCACGAGGGGTGGGCAATGCCATCGGCAACCTGTTCATCGAACTGGCCCAGGCCGATATGCGCCAACACATCGCCAACCTGCCGGACAAGGACCTGGCCTATTTCGAAGAAGGCAGCCGGCACTTTGCCGATTATGTCGAAGCCGTCGAATGGGCCCAGGATTATGCCCGGCAGAACCGTGCGTTGATGATGCACGCGGTGATTGCCGCCGCCCGGCAGGTGCTCGGTCGTCCGTTCGAGGCCGACCTCGAGGCGGTGAACTGTCACCACAACTACGTACAGCGTGAGCGCCACTTCGGCCACGACATCCTGGTGACCCGCAAGGGCGCGGTGTCGGCGCAGAAGGGCCAGTTGGGGATCATCCCCGGCTCCATGGGGGCGAAGAGCTTCATCGTCCGCGGGCTGGGCAACGAGGAGTCCTTCTGCTCCTGCAGCCATGGCGCCGGGCGCACCATGAGCCGGACCCGGGCGAAAAAGCAGTTCACCGTCGAAGACCAGCGCCGCGCCACCGCCCATGTGGAATGTCGCAAGGACAAGGACGTGATCGACGAGATTCCCATGGCCTACAAGGACATTGACGCAGTGATGCAGGCGCAGCGGGAGCTGGTGGAGGTGGTGCATACGTTGCGGCAGGTGGTGTGTGTGAAGGGCTGAGAGCCGACAGGTCTCAAATCGCGGGCATTAAAAAGCCGGCTTGTGGCCGGCTTCCTGGGGACGGCCTTGGCTAATTTATGGTAAGCCGCAACCGCCTTAAAATCGTTGCTCCGGCACTCGGGCCGGGAGGTGGCGGACAGGCTGTGTTTAGCCTCGCCAGGCCCGCTGGCGTGCTTGGGCAGCCGGGGCGAAATGTGCGGCGTAGCATACTGGGTATCACGCGCCATGCCCAGCAAAAATTACCTTCGTGAGCTCAAGCCGGGCGGCTGTCGCGCAAATGTCCCCACCAGAACACCCAGCCGAGCACGCTCAGCTTCTGGTTCTTGAGCTGGGCCGGGCTGTAGGTTTCGGTGGGGTGTTCGTCGTTGGCGTGGCTGTGTAAACGCAAGGCGCCATTGGCCTGTTGAGAGAGGCTGTGGACCCGTAGGCGGCCGTTATGCAGCAGGGCATAGAGCTCGCCTTCGATCACCTGGGTCAGGCCGCAGTCGATCGCTAGGGTGGTGCCGCGCGGCAGCAGGGGGCTCATGTTGCCCGCCGGCATGCTCAGGCACAAGGCCTGGCCGGGGTCGACGCCCAGCGCATCAAGGGCGCGTATAGGCAAGCGCAGGTAGCGATCGGCAATGGGCATCAGTTGCCTGGACTGGATGCTGAAGAACGGCAACTGGATGTCGTCGGCGCCGTGGGCCGCGAGCAGGCTTGGCTCAGCCAGGTCTGTGCCGGGTTGGCGTGTCGGGGCGTTCAGGCGGGGCAAGGGGTTGGGGTGTTTGGGGCCTTCGCCACTGCGCAGCCATTTGCTGCGCACACACAGCAGCTCGGCGATTTCGTCGAGGCGCGCCAGCGGTACGCCACGCTTGAACCAGTTGTTGACGTGCTGCGGCGTGATCTTGCGCTGGGCGGCAAAATCGGAAGGGGACAGGTCGCACTCCTGCAGGAGTGCTTTTAGACGATCACCGGAGGTATTCATGTGCCCGAGTTTAGTGGGCTTGCCGGGGCGGGGATATAAACGGGGTGTTCAGTTTTAGCGGGAGATGGCGGCTGATTTACAGATTTTGCCTTAGGAATTCGTAGGAGAAGGCTTGTCTCGCGCTGAATGCGCGATCGTGGGGCAAGCCCGTTCCGACAGGCAATAAAAAAGCCCCGCCGGGGCGGGGCTTTTTGTCGGGCGTCTTGCTTAGCCTTTGTAGGCAGCAACCGACTTGGTGATCGCGGCGCGGGCGGCGTCAGCGCCTTCCCAGCCTTCGATCTTGACCCACTTGCCTTTCTCAAGATCCTTGTAGTTCTCGAAGAAGTGCTCGATCTGCTGGATCAGCAGGGCTGGCAGGTCGGTGTATTCCTTGACGTCGACGTACAGCTGCGACAGTTTGTCGTGCGGTACGGCAACGACTTTGGCGTCGCCGCCACCGTCGTCGGTCATGTTCAGGATGCCGACTGGACGGGCGCGGATCACCGAGCCTGGAGCAACCGGGTACGGGGTAACGACCAGCACGTCCAGCGGATCACCGTCGTCGGCCAGGGTGTTCGGGATGTAGCCGTAGTTGGCTGGGTAGAACATCGGGGTGGCCATGAAGCGGTCAACGAACAGGCAGTCGCTGTCCTTGTCGATCTCGTACTTGATCGGCGCGTGGTTGGCTGGAATCTCGATGGCGACGTAGATGTCGTTCGGCAGGTCTTTGCCAGCCGGAATCTTGCTGTAGCTCATTGGGCATTGCCCCCATGTTTGGCCAAAAATTGGTCGCGATTATAGGCACATTCCGCAGTGCTTGCCACGGGTGCCCGGATGTCCGGCTGCGTCAGTCCTGCGCTTGCCGGTAATGTGGGTGGTTGTGCTGCAGATGCTGCAGGCGCGCCAGTGGATCCTGGCGGTAGAAATCGCGCAATTGCCGGTATACCGCGGGGTAGGCGTCATTGAGCAGGTCCGGGGCGCTGAAGAAGTATTCGCTGGTGACGGCAAAGAACTCCGCCGGGTTTTCCGCGGCGTAGGGGTCGATGGCGGTCTCGGCGTCCGGGTTGCGGTCGAGCTGGCGGTTGAGGTCGTCGTAGGCCTGTTGCATGGCCTGGGCCCAGTCGCTGACGCGCATGTCGCTGTGCAGCGGCGGCAGGCCGTTGGCGTCGCCGTTGAGCATGTCGAGCTTGTGCGCCAGTTCGTGGATGACCAGGTTGTAGCCTTCCCAGCCACCGCTGGCCAGCACACCGGGCCAGGCCAGGATCACCGGCCCCTGTTGCCAGGCTTCTCCGCTGTGCTCGGCATCCCACTCGTGTTCCACGCCACTGGCATCGCGATGGCGTTGCGGGCTGAGGAAGTCGTCGGGGTAAAGGATGATCTCGTGGAAACCCTGGTACCAGTTCAGCTCACCCAGGTGCATCAGCGGCAACTGGGCCTGGGCCGCCAGAAACAGCCGTTGTTCGCCATCCAGCTCGACGCCGGGCAGGGCGCTCAGGTGCTTGTCGTCGAGGAACAGCACACAGGCTTCGCGCAGCCAGCGGTCCTCGTCGGTACTGATGCCGTCGAGCATCGGCAGGCGGTCGCGAACCCGCTGCCAGCGTTGCGCGTCAACGGGGTGACGGGCCAGGGTGCGGCGACGGCGCCAGGCGCTCAGGGACCACATGGCCAGGGCTTACTGCACCTTGGCCGGGCGGTGCATGCGGCTGCGCACCACGCCGACGATCATCGGCACCAGCGACAGCAAGATGATCGCGACGATCATCAGCGACAGGTTCTGCTTGATGAACGGCACGTTGCCGAAGAAGTAACCGAGGGTGACCAGGCCACCGACCCAGAGCACGGTGCCGGCGACGCTGAAACCGAGAAAACGCGGGTAATCCATTTTCGCGATACCGGCGACGAACGGTGCAAAGGTGCGCAGGATCGGCAGGAAACGCGCCAGGGTCACGGTCTTGCCGCCATGACGCTCGTAGAAGTCGTGGGTCTGCTGCAGGTAGTCGCGGCGGAAGATCTTCGAATTGGGGTTGCGGAACAACCGTTCACCCGCGGTTCGGCCAATCACGTAGTTGGTGCTGTCCCCCATGATCGCCGCCGCCATCAACAGGCCGGCCAGCAGTACCGGGTCCATGCCGCCACCGGCGGCCACGGCGCCGGCAATGAACAACAGGGAATCGCCCGGCAGGAACGGCATGACCACCAGACCGGTCTCGCAGAAGATCACCAGGAACAGGATCGCGTAGATCCACGGGCCATAGTTGTTGACCAGCAAGTCCAGGTAGGCATCGAGATGCAGAATAAGGTCCAGCGGGTTGAAATCCATCTACAGCACCTGTGTTCTTGACCCGGGCAACGGGCTGGCAATGACGGGGAGGGCGAAAGCGTCAAGGCGCTTACCCTGAGATAGGTAAAGTTTCACACATAATGAGGGGGCGCATTATACGGCGACAATGGAATTGTGCCTGCGCAGTTTGTAGCGGCGGATTTCCGAGGAGACGCACGGCAGGCACGGGGCCTGCCGTCGGGGGCACATCAGTCGGTGTTGATCGGCAGGATGTAGTTCTTGAATTCGTGGTCTTCACGAAAGCCGATGGACTCGTAGGTTTTCATTGCCACTTCGTTGTCGCTACTGGTGGACACCCGCAGTCGCACGGCGTTGGTTTCCTTGGCCATTTTCTTGGCTTCACGCATCAGGTGGTCGGCCACCAGCATGCGCCGGGAGTCTTCGGCGACGAAGATGTCGTTGAGGATCCACACGCGTTTGAGCGACAGCGACGAGAAACTGGGGTAGAGCTGGCAGAAGCCCATGAGCTTGTTGTCGTCATCGTCCGGCAGGGCCAGGTAGATCACCGATTCGCCGCGCTCCAGGCGCTTTTTCAGAAATTTGCGCGAGGAATCGGGGTAGGGCAGTTGTCCGTAGAACTCGCGGTAGCGGACGAACAGCGGGGCAAGCAGGTCCAGATGTTCCAGGGTTGCTTTGATGATTCGCATAAGCAGGCCTCAGGGTCCATGGAAGTTTGCGGCGAATCGCCGGCAGCGGTCTGATGCTGCCTGAAAAAAGTTAGAAAGCGCAATCTACGAAAATGCACTCACTTGCCCAGCAGGAAATTTCCCTGCGTAGGTGTTTTCTCGTTTGATTCCAGGGTATGAACCTGGGCTTCGTCCTTCAGATTGACCCCTGAAAGCTGACGTCGGCACGCCTCGCGCATCAGGTACAACAGGCGGTGAGCGGCCATGCCGTAGCTCAGCCCTTCCAGGCGCACGTTGGAAATGCAGTTGCGGTAGGCGTCGGTCAGGCCGACCTTGGGGTTGTAGGTGAAGTACAGGCCAAGACTGTCCGGCGAGCTCAGGCCCGGGCGTTCACCGATCAGGATCACGGTCATTTTCGCGCCAAGCAGCTCGCCGACTTCGTCCGCCACCGCCACGCGGCCTTGCTCCACCAGGATGACCGGTGAAGTCGACCAGCCGTCGGCGGCCGATTGTTCTTCGAAGCGGCTGAGGAACGGCAGGGTATGGCGGTGGACGGCCAGGGCCGACAGACCGTCGGCGACCACAATGGCCAGGTCGACGCCTCCCGGATTGGCCTGGGCGTGCTCGCGCAGCTGTTGGGCCGAGTCCGTGTGCAGGCGCCGGCCCAGGTCCGGACGCTGCAGGTAGCTGTCACGGTCGGCGGCGGCGCTGTGCAGCAGCAGGCTGTCGCGACCACGCTCTGCGAGCTGGTTGCGCAGGCCCTGGTGATCGAAGGCCAGGTGCACGGCGTCGCGGGCCTGGGCATGGGCGAACTGGAAATCCAGCTGGGCGCCGGTCGGCAGACTGGTGCCGGTGCGGCCCAGGGCGATCCGCGCTGGCGTCAGGCGGCGCAGTTCCAGCCAGGGGTTGCTGCTGTTGTCGTGTTGCGGGGTGTTGTCCATGGTCGGCTCGCTCATCCCAGTTGCGCCAGGGCCTGACGGAAGGCCGCAGGCAGGTTGTCACCGAAACGCACCCGGCCATCGGCCTGGGTGAAGATGCCCATGCGCGACAGCCAGGCCTCGAACTCCGGCGCCGGCTTCAGACCCAGGGTCTGGCGGGCGTAGAGGGCGTCGTGGAACGAAGTGGTCTGGTAGTTGAGCATGATGTCGTCGGAGCCGGGGATGCCCATGATGAAGTTGATCCCGGCCACGCCCAGCAGGGTCAGGAGCATGTCCATGTCGTCCTGGTCGGCTTCGGCATGGTTGGTGTAGCAGATGTCGCAGCCCATGGGCACACCCAGCAGCTTGCCGCAGAAGTGATCTTCGAGGCCGGCGCGGATGATCTGCTTGCCGTTGTAGAGGTATTCCGGGCCGATGAAACCGACCACGGTGTTGACCAGGAACGGCTTGAAGTGGCGGGCCACGGCGTAGGCGCGGGTTTCGCAGGTCTGCTGGTCGACGCCGTGGTGGGCGTTGGCTGACAGGGCGCTGCCCTGGCCGGTCTCGAAGTACATCAGGTTTTGCCCCAGGGTGCCGCGCTTGAGGCTCAGGCCCGCCTCGTAGCCTTCCTGCAGGACATTGAGGTTGATGCCGAAGCTGGCGTTGGCCGCTTCGGTGCCGGCGATGGACTGGAACACCAGGTCCAGCGGCACGCCACGGTTGATCGCTTCGATCGAGGTGGTGACGTGGGTCAGCACGCAGGCCTGGGTGGGGATGTCGTAGCGCTGGATGATGGCGTCGAGCATTTCCAGCAATGCACAGATCGAGGCGATGCTGTCAGTGGCCGGGTTGATGCCGATCATGGCGTCGCCGTTGCCGTAGAGCAGGCCGTCGAGGATGCTCGCGGCGATACCGGCCGGTTCGTCGGTGGGATGGTTGGGCTGCAGGCGGGTCGAGAGGCGACCGCGCAGGCCCATGGTGCCGCGAAAACGGGTGACCACGCGGATTTTCTGCGCCACCAGCACCAGGTCCTGCACGCGCATGATCTTCGACACGGCAGCGGCCATTTCCGGGGTCAGGCCCGGGGCCAGGGCACGCAAGCTGTCTTCGTCGGCCTGCTCGCTAAGCAGCCAGTCGCGCAGCCCGCCGACGGTCAGGTGGTTGACCGGGGAGAAGGCCTGGGCATCGTGGGTGTCGATGATCAGCCGGGTGACTTCGTCGTCTTCATAGGGAATCAGCGCCTCGCTCAGAAAGTGCTTGAGCGGGATGTCGGCCAGGGCCATTTGCGCGGCGACCCGTTCACCATCGTTGCTGGCGGCCACCCCGGCGAGAAAGTCGCCGGAGCGGGCGGGGCTGGCCTTGGCCATGACCTCCTTGAGGCTGTCGAAACGGTAGGTTTGCTGGCCTGCCGTGTGAACGAAACTTGCCATACACAATCTCCAGAACGCCGCAGGACAAGCCTGCGGCGGAGGGTGGCGCGGATCAGTGCAAGGCCTCTTCGGCCTTCTGGATCGCGGCGAATTCTTCTTCCGGTGTCCCGGCGACCAGGTGATGCCGGCTGTAGAACGCAAAGTAGGCGATCAACACGCCGTAGATCACCGCAGCGCCAATCACCACCCGTGGGTCGACCAGGAAGCCCGCGACCACGGCGATGCAGGCCAGTACCAGGGCCACGCCGGAGGTGAAGATGCCGCCCGGCGTGCGATACGGACGCTCCATTTTGGGGCGACGGATGCGCAGGGTGATGTGCGCGGCCATCATCAGTACATAAGACAGCGTAGCGCCGAACACCGCCACCAGAATCAGCAGGTCGCCCTGGCCGGTCAGCGACAGGGCGAAGCCGATGATCCCCGGGATCACCAGGGCCAGCACCGGCGCCTTGCTCTTGTTGGTTTCCGAGAGCTTGCGCGGCAGGTAACCGGCGCGGGACAGGGCGAAAATCTGCCGCGAATAGGCGTAGATGATCGAGAAGAAGCTGGCGATCAGACCCGCCAGGCCCACCAGGTTGACGAAGCTGCCCATCCAGGTGGAGCCGCCATAGGCCTTGGCCAGTGCCTCGACCAGCGGATTGCCGGAGGCCTTCAGGGCTTCGGCACCGGCGCCGCCAGGGCCGACCACCAGAATCAGCAGGGCGAAGGCCAGCAGCACCAGCATGGCGCCGATCAGTCCGCGGGGCAGGTCGCGCTTCGGGTTCTTGGTTTCTTCGGCCGCCAGCGGCACGCCTTCGACGGCAAGGAAGAACCAGATTGCATAGGGAATCGCTGCCCACACCCCGACATAACCGAACGGCAGGAAGCTGCTGGCGCCCACGGCATCGGTCTGGGCGATGTCGAACAGGTTGTCGACGCTGAAGTGCGGGACCATGGCCACCAGGAACACGCCCAGGGCGATCGCGGCGATGGCGGTGATGATGAACATCAGCTTGAGCGCTTCACCGACGCCGAAAATGTGGATGCCGATGAAGATGATGTAGAAGGCCAGGTAGATCATCCAGCCGCCGATGCCGAACAACGATTGGCAGTAGGCGCCGATGAACACGGCAATCGCCGCCGGGGCGATGGCATACTCGATGAGGATCGCGGTGCCGGTGAGGAACCCGCCCCAGGGCCCGAACGCACTGCGGGCAAAGCCGTAGCCGCCGCCCGCGGTGGGGATCATCGACGACAGTTCGGCCAGGGAAAAGCACATGCACAGGTACATGGTGGCCATCAGCAATGTGGCCAGGAACATACCGCCCCAACCGCCCTGGGCCAGGCCGAAGTTCCAGCCGGCATAGTCGCCGGAAATCACGTAGGCGACGCCCAGGCCCACCAGCAGCACCCAGCCTGCCGCGCCCTTTTTCAGTTCACGTTGTTGGAAATAATCGGAGCCGACCTTTTCGAAGTCGACAGAAGAGCCTGTCGGCACGTTGCCGGAGTGATCGCTTGGCATAGGAGTCACCTGTTCTTTTTATCGTCGCCAGCGGATGCCGGCCTGTGGTGAGGGTCTTGCAGGAAGCGAGCCAGAGCGGCCCCGGGGGTGGGGCCGCTCGGTTGCGGGGTTAGAAGAAGCCCAGCGGATTGATGTCGTAGCTGACCAGCAGGTTCTTGGTCTGCTGGTAGTGGTCGAGCATCATTTTGTGGGTTTCACGGCCAACGCCGGACTTCTTGTAGCCACCGAACGCGGCGTGGGCCGGGTACAGGTGGTAGCAGTTGGTCCACACACGGCCGGCCTTGATGCCGCGGCCCATGCGGTAGGCGCGGTTGATGTCGCGGGTCCAGACCCCGGCGCCGAGGCCGAACTCGGTGTCGTTGGCAATGGCCAGGGCTTCGGCTTCATCCTTGAAGGTGGTGATGCTCACCACCGGGCCGAAGATTTCTTCCTGGAATACGCGCATCTGGTTGTTGCCCTTGAGCAGGGTCGGCTGGATGTAATAGCCGGTCGACAGGCTGCCTTCGAGTTTTTCCACCTTGCCACCGGTGAGCAGCTCGGCACCTTCCTTCTCGGCGATTTCCAGGTACGAGAGGATCTTGTCGAATTGCTGCTCGGATGCCTGGGCGCCGACCATGGTATCGGTGTCCAGCGGATCGCCGCGCTTGATCTGCTTGATCTTCTTCATCACCTCCTGCATGAACGCCGGGTAGATCGACTCTTGCACCAGGGCGCGCGACGGGCAGGTGCAGACTTCGCCCTGGTTGAAGAAGGCCAGTACCAGACCCTCGGCGGCTTTTTCGATGAACGCAGGCTCGGCCTGCATGATGTCTTCGAAGAAGATGTTCGGCGACTTGCCGCCCAGCTCCACGGTCGATGGAATGATGTTCTCGGCGGCGCACTTCATGATGTGCGAACCCACCGGGGTGGAGCCGGTGAAGGCGATCTTGGCGATGCGCTTGCTGGTGGCCAGTGCTTCACCGGCTTCGCGGCCATAGCCTTGCACCACGTTGAGCACGCCGGGTGGCAGCAGGTCGCCGATCACTTCCAGCAGCACGCTGATGCCCAGTGGGGTCTGCTCGGCCGGCTTGAGCACCACGCAGTTGCCGGCGGCCAGGGCCGGGGCGAGTTTCCAGGCGGCCATCAGGATCGGGAAGTTCCACGGGATGATCTGGCCGACCACACCCAGGGGCTCATGCAGGTGGTAGGCCACGGTGTTGCCGTCGATTTCCGCGGCGCCGCCTTCCTGGGCGCGCAGGCAGCCGGCGAAGTAGCGGAAGTGGTCGGCGGCCAGGGGAATGTCGGCGTTGAGGGTTTCGCGGATGGCCTTGCCGTTGTCCCAGGTCTCGGTAATGGCCAGCAATTCGAGGTTCTGTTCGATACGGTCGGCGATTTTCAGCAGGATCAGCGAGCGTGCCTGGGCCGAGGTCGTGCCCCAGGCGTCAGCGGCGGCGTGGGCAGCGTCCAGGGCCTTCTCCACGTCTTCGGCGGTGGAGCGCGGGAATTCGGCAATCAGCTGGCCGTTCACCGGCGAGATGTTCTCGAAGTATTGCCCTTTGACCGGAGCAACGAACTCGCCACCGATGTAGTTCCCGTAACGGCTTTTGAAGGAAACCTTGGCGCCTTCGGTACCGGGATGTGCATAACGCATGGTGTGTCTCCTGGCTATTGTGCTTGTTGGGGAGGATATGAAGCATAGAGCAAGGGTTGGGCCAGTGTTGCCAGGGTCAGGTAAATCAAGGGGTTGCGAGGTTTTCCGGGGTTGTTGCCGGTTGCGCTGTGGCGACGCTGGTACAGCAGGGGTGACACTTTGTACCGTTCTCGGCACAGGCCGTGCCCCATGGGACCAGCCAGCATTGCAATGCGTGGACGGGTGGAGGATGCTGGAGGCATCTCGTCTGCGGAGAACAATAAAAAGTGCAGAACACCCATCTCAGCCGGCATGCCCGGCAAGTGCTTACGGTGACCCAGGGCAAGGCGCAGATGCACGGGCCGGGCAGCGATCCCTCTATTGCCCGCTCCTGGTTGCGTTGCCTGGAGGACTACCACCTGGATCCGGCCTTGAGTGTGGCGCCGACCGTGCTCGAACATGGGCGTGTGCTGGAGAGTCGCGAGCGCCTGCAGCAGGTCCTGCAGATCGCCGGCAGCGAGATGAACAGTCTGCACCAGCAGTTGTCCGGGGCGGGGCATGCGGTACTGCTGACCGATGCCCGCGGGGTGATCCTCAACTGCGTCACCGAGCCGACTGAGCGGCGCATCTTCGAGCGCGCCGGGCTGTGGCTCGGCGCCGACTGGAGCGAGGCCCGCGAAGGCACCAACGGCATCGGCACCTGCCTGGTGGAGCGCCAGTCCCTGACCATCCATCAGGATGAACATTTTCGTGGCCGGCACACGGGCCTGACCTGTTCGGCCAGCCCGGTGTTCGATCCCCATGGCGAACTGCTGGCGGTGCTCGATGTTTCCTCGGCCCGGCCGGATGTGTCGCGCCAGAGCCAGTTCCACACCATGGCCCTGGTCAACCTCTCGGCGAAGATGATCGAGAGCTGCTATTTCCTGCGTTACTTCGAGAACCAGTTCCTGTTGCGCTTTCACCTGCAAGCCGAATCGGTCGGGTTGTTCAGTGAGGGGTTGCTGGCGTTCGACGGTGACGGACGGATCTGCGCCGTGAACCAGAGTGCATTGAACCTGCTGGGCACCATCCGTGGTGGCGTGCTGGGCAAGCCTGTGGATATGTTTTTCGACTGCTCCCAGGATGAGCTGTTCAGCCGCGCCACATCCCAGGCCAGTACCCGCTGGCCGCTGCGCACCCGTGACGGGCGGCTGCTGTTTGCCAGCCTGCGCAGCCAGGTGCGCTCGCTGGTGCCGCCTGTGGTGCAGTCGGTGGTACCGGCTCAAGTCCCCGGGGCTGGAGCGATTTGCCTGGTCGATCCGGCCCTGCAGAATGACTTTCGTCGCGCCGTGCGGGTGTTCGAACGCGATGTGCCGTTGTTGCTCAATGGCGAGACCGGCTGCGGCAAGGAGGCTTTTGCCAAGGCGGTTCACCAGGCCAGCGAGCGCAGCGGCAAAGCCTTTGTCGCACTCAACTGCGCCTCGATTCCCGAAAGCCTGATCGAGAGCGAGCTGTTCGGCTATCGCGGCGGCAGCTTCACCGGCGCGCGCAAGGACGGCATGCGCGGCAAGCTGCAACAGGCCGACGGCGGCACGCTGTTGCTGGATGAAATCGGCGACATGCCGCTGGCCTTGCAGACCCGCCTGCTGCGTGTGCTCGAAGACCGCATGGTGGTGCCGATCGGCGGTGAGCCGCAGGCGGTCAACGTGCGCATCATCAGCGCCACGCACCGCAACCTGCTGGAGCGAGTCGAGGATGGCAGCTTCCGGGAAGACCTGTATTACCGACTCAATGGCCTTGAAATCGAACTACCGGCGCTGCGCGAGCGCAGTGACAAATCCCAGTTGCTGGATTTCATCCTGGCTGAAGAGGCCGGCCGGCAGCCGGTAATCCTCGATCCTGCGGCGCGGCGGGCACTGCTGGAGTTTGCCTGGCCGGGTAACGTGCGGCAGTTGCGCAATGTAATGCGCACATTGGTAGCCCTGTGTGAAGACGGCTGCATCGCGTTCGCCGACCTGCCGGCCATCATCCGTGTGGGAGCGGGCTTGTCCCGCGATTGCAGTGCGCCAGCCACATCGCATCGCGGGACAAGCCCGCTCCCACAGGTCCCACCCTTGGAGGATGCCGAGCGCAGCGCCTTGCTGGCGGTGCTGGAACAGCAGCGCTGGCACATGACCCATGTCGCGGCGCAGTTGGGGGTCAGTCGCAATACCTTATATCGAAAACTTCGCAAACACGGCATCGCCCGCGACGCTTGAGCGAATCACAGGGTGCGATTTCCCGCGCCCTGGGCTACCCTGCCTCGACGTTTTGCGAGGTCGAACATGCACATTCATATTCTCGGTATTTGCGGCACTTTCATGGGTTCGCTGGCGGTACTGGCCAAAGAGCTTGGCCACCGCGTCACGGGCTCCGACGCCAATGTCTATCCGCCCATGAGCACGCAGCTCGAAGCCCAGGGCATCGAGCTGACCCAGGGCTATGACGCCGCCCAGCTGGACCCGGCCCCCGACCTGGTGGTGATCGGCAATGCGCTGTCGCGTGGCAACCCGGCGGTCGAGTACGTGCTCAACAAGGGCCTGCCTTATGTGTCCGGCCCGCAGTGGCTGGCCGACCACGTCCTGCAGGGGCGCTGGGTGCTGGCAGTGGCCGGTACCCACGGCAAGACCACCACCAGCAGCATGCTGGCCTGGGTCCTGGAGCATGCCGGCATGAGCCCGGGCTTTTTGATCGGCGGCGTGCCGCAGAACTTCTCGGTATCGGCGCGCCTGGGCGGCACGCCGTTCTTCGTGGTCGAGGCCGACGAATACGACAGCGCCTTCTTCGACAAGCGCTCGAAGTTCGTCCACTACCGTCCGCGGACCGCGATCCTCAACAACCTTGAGTTCGATCATGCGGACATCTTCCCTGACCTGGCAGCGATCGAGCGGCAGTTCCACCACCTGGTGCGCACCATTCCGAGCGAAGGCCTGGTCATTCACCCGACCACCGAACCTGCTATCGAGCGGGTGATCAAGATGGGCTGCTGGACCCCGGTACAGACCACCGGCGAAGGCGGATTGTGGCAGGTCAAACTGCTCAGTGCCGATGGCTCGCGTTTCGAAGTCAGCTTCGACGGCGAGCGCCAGGGTGTGGTCGAGTGGGAACTGACCGGCCAGCACAACGTCGCCAATGCCTTGGCCACTCTGGCTGCGGCTCGTCATGTTGGCGTGGTGCCGGCCATGGGTATCGCTGCGCTGAGCGCCTTCAAGAGCGTCAAGCGGCGCATGGAGAAGGTTGCCGAAGTGCAAGGCGTCACTATCTATGACGACTTCGCCCACCACCCGACCGCCATTGCCACCACCCTCGACGGCCTGCGCAAGCGTGTCGGCGATGCGCCGCTGATTGCGGTGATCGAGCCGCGCTCCAACTCGATGAAGCTCGGGGCCCACCGTGACGGCTTGCCGGAAAGCGTCAACGACGCCGACCAGGTGATCTGGTACGCGCCGCCGAACCTGGGCTGGGACCTGGGTGCGACGGCCGCCGAGTGCAAGGTGCCTGCTGTGGTCGCCGACAGCCTTGAGGCGATCATCGAGCGGGTCAAGCGTCTGGCCACGCCCGGCACCCAGGTGGTGATCATGAGCAACGGCGGCTTTGGCGGGCTGCATGGCAAGCTGGCCGAGGCGCTGAAATGAGCGGGCCGGAGCGCATCACCCTGGCCATGACCGGGGCTTCGGGGGCGCAGTATGGGCTGCGCCTGCTCGATTGCCTGGTGCGCGAGGACCGCGAGGTGCATTTCCTGATCTCCAAGGCCGCGCAACTGGTGATGTCCACCGAGACCGATGTGGTGCTGCCGGCCAAACCTCAAGCGATGCAAGCGTTTCTCACCGAGTACACCGGGGCTGCCGCCGGGCAGATCCGGGTGTACGGCAAGGAAGACTGGATGTCACCGGTGGCCTCGGGCTCCGGTGCGCCTGCGGCGATGGTGGTGGTGCCCTGTTCCACCGGGACGCTGTCGGCGATTGCCACCGGTGCTTGCAACAACCTGATCGAACGCGCCGCCGACGTCACCCTCAAGGAGCGTCGCCAGCTGATCCTGGTGCCGCGCGAGGCACCGTTCTCCACCATCCACCTGGAGAACATGCTCAAGCTGTCGAACATGGGCGCGGTGATCCTGCCGGCGGCGCCGGGCTTCTACCATCAGCCGCAGACCATCGACGACCTGATCGACTTTGTCGTGGCGCGGATCCTCAATCTGCTGAACATCCCCCAGGACATGCTGTCGCGTTGGGGCGAGCATCATCTCGGCGCGGATGAATGAAGCGCCTTGGTGGTGTAGTGCTGCTGTGCCTGCTGGCCAGCGGCTGCGCCAGCGTGCGAACGCTGGATGCGGCCAAGCCGGGGGCGCCGCTGGTCTATAGCGGCACGCGCCTGGACCTCTATGCCCTGCAGGGTGGGTGTTGTGCCATGGACCGATTTGGCGCCGAGGCACCGGGTTATCCGGGGCTGGATTTGCCGGGCAGCCTGTTGCTCGACACGCTGCTGCTGCCGTTATCGCTGCTGACGGCGATAGGCGTGGGATTTCAGGCCACAGGCGGGTTGTGATGACCGACCTTGCGTAGCCGCTGCCGAGGAACGAGGCTGCGATCGACTGCGCAGCATTCGCATTTCGGATACCCCGTTGAGCCTGGCGTATTGGCGCAGGCAGGTTTTACGGCCGTTTCACGGCCGATCGCAGCCTGGCGGCAGCGGCTACAGAGAGACAGGCGCGCCTGCTACTTGCCCAGTCTGCGCAGCTCGTCGGACTCGACGATACGAATGCCGTCCTGTTCTTCCAGGGCCAGGCGCCACAGTGCACGGGCCAGCTGGCACGCCTCGATGCCACGGTATTTGCCCGGAATCAGTCTGGACAGCGGGCCGGCTACCCGTTCGGCCAGACGTGGCTCGGGCCGGTCACCCAGCAACAGGGAGGGGCGGGCGATGGTCAGCTGCGGCCAGTCCTGGGCTTTGAGGGCTTCTTCCATTTCGCCCTTGACCCGGTTGTAGAAGATCGGTGATTTCGGATCGGCGCCCAGGGCGCTGATCACCAGCAGGTGTCGCGCACCCAGCTCCCGGGCACGCTTGCCGAAGGCCACCACCATGTCCAGGTCGACGGCGCGGAAGGCAGGTTCGGAACCGGCCTGCTTGATGGTGGTGCCCAGGCAGCAGAAGGCGATGTCGACGCGTCCTGCCAGTTGCGGGAGGAAGAGCGCCGGGTCGCCTACCGGGTTTTCCAGGTGCGGGTGTTCGGCAAGGGGCCGGCGCGTAGGGGCCAGCACCCGGCTGATGGTGGGCTCGTTGAGCAACCGATCAAGTAGATGTTCACCGGTGAGACCGGTGGCTCCGGCAAGCAGGATATGCTGAGGCGTCAAGTACATGATGTCTCTCCCTTGATACAGTCAGCTTAGTGGTTGCTGGCGATTTTTGCATGTTCCGCCGAATTTCTGTCACTGCTCTGCAAGGCCTTGCTGGCCTGCTGCTGGCGCAGCCGCTGCCAGTGCGCCAGCACCTCCTTGGGTGCCCAGATCTGTGGCTCCGAGGGATCGAATCCTTCCACACCTTCACGCTCTGCCACGCTGGCGCGGGCCAGGTCGAAGGCCTGCTGCAGGTCGTCGGTCTGGTTCAGGGCCTGGGCGAACAGGGCGTCGCCGAAGTAGGTGAAGTCGGCCTCCTCGGAGCAGCCGAATGACACCCGGTCGGCGCGCGAGGCGGTCATGACCAGGGTCTTGTTGTCCTTGAGCGCATCGATGTAGCCCCCCGAATAGCAGGCCGAGATGACAATGACCTTATCGCGCTCCTTCAGTGGCGCCAGGGTGGTGGCCAGGGCGTCGGCCGGCAGGTCGGCCAGTTGCAGGCGCGGCTGGTCCAGCACCAGTTCGTGTCCGGCGCTACCGTGACTGGTCAGGTAGATGAACACCAGGTCCTCGGGGCCGGTGCGTTCGGCCAGGGTGCGCACGGCGCGGGCAAGGTTCTCGCGGGTGGCCATCAACCGGTCGTCGAGGTGGTCGCGGTGGTTGACCAGGTTGACCTGGCCCACTGCGCCAAAGCGACTCTTGAGCATGCCACTGACATAGTCGGCTTCGCGCATGAACACGCTCTGCTTGCCATCGCCGGCCAGTGTCAGGCTGTACAGTTCGATCTGCGGCGTCGATGCCGGAACGCTGGCCAGCGCCTTGTCCAGCAGCGCGCCTTGATTGAGCAGGGCCAGCTCCAGCGGGTCGGGCAGCAGGCGACCCTGTTCGTCGCGCACGCGCTGGCCGTTGAGCCAGTAGCCGCTCTGGCTGCTGCCATCGATCTGGGTCAGGCGACCGTGGCCCTGGTAGGTATCGTTGTCGAAGCTGCCGACGTACAGGCTGCCATCGGCCAGTTGCAGGCGACCCTTGCCGGAAAAACGCCAGTCGCGGAAGTTGCCCTTGTAGTGGCTGCCGTCGCTGCCGATCAGTTCGCCCTTGCCGTTGAGCGTGCCGTCCTTGAACTGGCCGATCCACACATCGCCCTCGGCACTCTCGTAGCGCCCTCGGCCTTCGAGGCGGTTGTCGCGAAATGCACCGATGTACTGGTCGCCTTCGGCACTGTTGAAGGTGCCGCTGCCTTCGAGCTGGCCGTTGCGGAACTGGCCGCTGAACTGGTTGCCGTCGGCATCGCTGCGAATGCCTTCGCCATTGGGCTTGCCGCGGGCGAACAGGCCCTGGTACTGGCTGCCGTCGGCCAGTTGCAACAAGCCGGCGCCGTTGTACTGGTCGTCCTTGAACTGGCCGCGGTACTGCTGGCCGTTTTCCTTCAGCGTGCCTTCGCCATCGCGACGGCCCTGCTTGAAATTGCCGGTGTAGCTGCTGCCCGGTGTTTTCAGTGTGCCCGGACCATGGAACAGCCCCTGCTGGAACTGGCCGCGGTAGACCTCGCCATTGCTGCCGTGCCATTCGCCCTGGCCATGCCACTGGCCATTGAGGAAGTCGCCGGCGTACCAACTGCCATTGGGGTAGTCGATGCGCCCTTCACCTTGCAGCAGACCATCGACCACCTGGCCCCGGAAGCGACCACCATCGGGCAGGCGGGCATCGGGTGGAGACAGGGGTTCGCCATCGCCACAAGCGGCGAGCAGCAAGGTCAGGGCAAGAGGAGCGAGTAGGCGCATGGCGGGGTCCGGACGGGTGAGGTCCCGAGTATGCCGCACAATGTGCTGGCTGAAACAGCCACGGGGGCTGTTTCAGCAGGGTGCGGGGTCAGACGAAGCAGAGCGTCAGCGGCTCGGCGATATAGGCAGGTTTCTCCTCGCCTTCGATTTCCAGGGTGGCGGTGAGCTTGATCAGCCATTGGCCAGGCTTCTTCTCGGTCACCTGCGCCATGTCGACCTTGAGCCGGACCCGGCTGTTGACCTTCACCGGCTGAATGAAGCGCACGCTATCCAGGCCATAGTTGACCACCATCTTGTTGCCCTCGGGGACAACCATGATGTCTTCCATCAACTTTGGAATCAGCGACAGGCTGAGAAAACCGTGCGCAATGGTGCTGCCAAATGGCGTTTTTGCCGCCTTCACCGGGTCGACGTGAATGAACTGAAAGTCGCCAGTGGCTTCGGCGAAGAGGTTGATGCGCTCTTGATCGATGGTCATCCAGTCGGAACGTCCCAGTTCCTTTCCAACGTACTGCGAAAGCTCTGCAACAGGTACTTGGGGCATCGTGACTCTCCAGGTTGTCTTTGGTTTTTCTTATGACTACGGCAGATTCAAGAACCTTAGATCAGCACGCCCGTTCAGCGAGGTCAAGTCGCCATCCCCGGAGTGAATATGAGGTTATAGACAGGTTGTTAGCGTGCTTATAATGCCTGCCTGGCCCGAAGGAGAGCGTTATGCTGTTGCGTGGATTGACCTGGCTGGTGTTGTTTCAATTGCTTGGGACGGCGATCAATCATCTGTTCGTGCCCGTCCTGCCCGGGCCGATCATCGGTCTCTTGCTGCTGTTGGTATTTCTCATGGTGCGCGGCGAAGTGGGCGCGCCCCTGAGCGAGGCGGCCAACAGCCTGCTGCGCTACCTGCCGTTACTGCTGGTGCCGCCGGCGGTGGGGGTGATGGTCTATGCCGCCGATATCGCGGCTGACTTCTGGGCCATTGTCGGCGCCCTGGTGCTCTCGGCATTGATCACCCTGGCCTTTGTCGGCGTGCTGATGCAAAAGCTCATCGCCCGTCAGGGCAAGCGAGAGGGGCAGTCATGAGCCTGGACTGGAGTGGCGCGCTCGACGCCGTGATTCATCATCCGCTGTTTGGCATCGGCATCACCCTGGGTGCCTACCAGGTGGTGCTGGCGGCCTTCGAGAAGACCCGCTGGATTTTCCTGCAGCCGGTCCTGGTGTCGATGCTGGTGGTCATTGGCGTGCTGCTCACCTGCGGTCTGACCTATAGCGAGTACCGCAAGAGCACCGAGATCATGAATACGCTGCTGGGGCCGGCCACCGTAGCCCTGGCGGTGCCGCTGTATCTCAACTTGCGGCGCATTCGCCAGCTGTTCTGGCCGACTTTTACTACGCTGGTAATCGGAGGGGTGTTCGCCACGGGCGCCTGCCTGCTGCTGGGCTGGTGGTTCGGCGCCGAGCACATGATCCTGATGACCATGGCGCCCAAGTCGGTGACCTCGCCTATTGCCATGCTGGTGGCCGAGCAGATCGGCGGTGTGGCGGCACTGGCGGCGGTGTTCGTGCTGATCACCGGGGTGATCGGGGCGATCTTCGGCCCGGCGCTGCTGTCGCGGTGTGGCGTGCACAGTGCCGAGGCTCGGGGCATGGCCCTGGGGGTGACCGCCCACGCGGTAGGCACGTCGGTGGCGCTGCAGGAAAGCGATGAGTGCGGGGCCTTCGCGGCCCTGGCGATGAGTTTGATGGGGGTTGCCACGGCGGTGTTCCTGCCGCTGGCGGTCAGCCTGGTTGTTTGAGGAATTGCGATGACGCTACCCCTGTTTCCGCTCAACACCGTGTTGTTTCCCGGTTGCTACCTCGACTTGCAGATCTTCGAGGCACGCTACCTGGACATGATCGGTCGCTGCATGAAAAAGGGCGGCGGCTTCGGCGTGGTCTGCATTCTCGAAGGGCAGCAGGTCGGCAAGGCGCCGACGGGTTTTTCGCAGCTGGGCTGCGAGGCGGTGATTCGCGACTTCGTGCAGCAGGACAACGGCCTGCTCGGCATTCGCGTCGAAGGTACCCGCCGCTTTCGGGTCGGGCCTTTCGAAGTGCAGAAGGACCAACTGCTCGTTGCCGATGTGTCCTGGTTGCAGGAGCAGGAAGAAACGCCGCTGGAGGATGACCATCATGACTTGCTGGCATTGCTGCAGGCGCTGGGCGAGCATCCGATGGTCGAGGCGCTGGGTATGCCGGTGACGGTTACAGGCCAGCAGTCACTGGCCAACCAACTGGCCTACCTGCTGCCCTTTGTCGAAGAAGACAAACTCGATTTGCTGGCCATCGACTCGCCTCGGCAACGCCTGGACGCTATCCAGGCGTTGCTCGACCGCTTGCAAGGTGAGTTGTTCGCCTGAGCCCTCAGTACTGGTAGCGCAGCAGGGCGTGCGGCAGCGAGTGCAGGCTGAAAAAGGCCAGCACGGCCACGCACGCCGGCAGGATCAGCCACCAGACCTTCAATGGCAGGGCCGTCAGCGGCTGGCGATGTTGGACCAGGGTCAGGCTGGTGGCGCAGATGCAGCAGGCGAGCAGGGCGCCGGCGAGGATGTCGGTCGGCCAGTGCGCGCCCAGGTAGACCCTCGACAAGGCAATCGACAGGGCCGGCAGGCAGCCGAGCAGAATCCAGGTTAGGCGCATGCGCGCAGGCTGGCCGCGTCCGGCGAGCACCGCCAGCACCAGAAAGAAGGCGAATGCCGCCGAGCTGTGTCCGCTGGGCATGCTGTAGGTGGTCAGGGGGTCGGACAGCACTTCCGGGCGGGCGCGGGCGAACAGCCATTTCAGACTGCCATTGGCCAGGGCGGTGCCGATCAGGGTGGCGCCGGCAAACAGGGCCGGACGCCATTGGCGCGCCAGCATCAACAATCCGGTCAGCAGTCCACCGAGGATGAATTGGGTGCGAAAGTCGCCCATGCGGGTGATCAACACCACGCTGCCATCGATGGCATTGCTGCGATGTTCCTGGATCAGGGTCATCAAGCCCTGATCGAACTCATGCAGGTAGGGCCAGCCCAGGAATACGCCCGCCAGGGCCAGCAGGCTGAGTCCGGCGATCACCCGGGTGCCACGGCGCATGCTGCGCAGGCTGCAGCTGATGCTGACGCCGACCAGCAACGCCAGGCCCGCGGCAATCAGCCCGGCATCCATCCAGAAACCTTCCGGCAACGGCAGGCGCATGGCCGCGCCGGTTGCCCAGCCGGGCAGCAGGTAGGCCACCGACCAGCCGGCACCGGCAATCAGGCTTACGGCGATGAAGCGGGGCAGGGGCATGTCGAACATGCCGGCGACCATCGGCAGCATGGGGCGCAGCGGGCCGATGAAGCGGCCGACCAGCAGGCTGGCGATGCCATAGCGCTGGAAGTAGGTTTCGGCGCCGCCTATCCATTCCGGGTGATGGCGCAGCAGGGGCAGGCGCCGGATGTTCTGGTGAAACTTGCGTCCCAGGGTGTAGGAGATGGCATCACCCAGCAGGCCGCCGAAGAATCCCAGCAGCAGGGTTTCGCCCAGCGACAGGGCGCCGCTGCCGGCCAGCACGGCAACGCCGAACAGCAGGACGGTGCCGGGTACGATGATCCCGGCGATGGCCAGGCACTCCACGCAGGCCACCAGAAAAATCGCCAAGCCAAGCCATTGCGGGTTGGCGCCAAGCCAACCGGTCAGGCTGTCGAGCCATTGGCCCATCGTGTCAGTTTCCTTGTGTCAGTAAAAAATAGTCGCGGCCTTCGACCTGACCCCGGCGCAGCGGATTGCGGGTGCAATGGCGGGCGAAGTCGGCGTCGACGAAGCGGTAGGGCAGATGTTCGTCGCGGCCTGTGGGGATGCCCAGACGGGGGCTCTGAATAATGTGTTTCACATTGATTCCGCAGTCTTCGACAAACAATCGGTCTGGGTCAAAACGCTTGGCGTCCCAGTGCGGCACTTTCAGGCCCATGGCCTTGCACAGCAGGGTCTGGCCGGCGCACAGGCGCTCGATGGCCCGGGGCCGGCCGCTGGCGTCGGGGTTGTTCAGCTGCATTTGCGCCAGGCTGTTGGCGTCGGAGATGGCGTCAACGAAGGGATAGGCGGACTTGATCAGCACCGCGTTGCCCGGACCCTGGGCGCTGAAGTTCAGCGAATCACCGCCACGGGCGTAGTACATGTAGATATGCCCGCCGTCGAGGAACAGCGCCTTGCGCTTTTCCGTATAGCCGAGGGACGCGTGGCTGCCCTTGTCGCTGCAGTAGTAGGCCTCGGTCTCGATGATCCGTGCCGCCAGCCAATAGGGGCCGTGGCGGTGGCGGATGATCTTGCCCAGCAGGGCCTTGGCCAGTTCCTGGGCGTCGCGATCGAAGAAACTGTCAGGCAAGGCCCGGGGCGGGCAGGGGGCGGAGTCGGGCATGCTGGCGGATTCGCGGTGGTCAGGTCGGCGATGATAGCAATTTCTGGCTTAATCGATGCTGAACAGCTCTCAGCGGCTATTGTGGGCGCGGGCTCAATGAACACTGTTTTCGACCATCCGACTGTGACCGCTGGGCGTGGGGCGGCCTGCCAGTTATAATCAGCCGATTTCCCCTCCGCCAAGACACTGAGCCCATGACTGAGTCCGTTCTTGACTACATGACCCGCCTGGGTCGCGCCGCCCGTGAGGCTGCCCGCGTCATCGCCCGCGCCAGCACCGCGCAGAAGAACCGCGCGCTGCAGGCTGCCGCCAATGCCTTGGACGCAGCGCGCGTCGAGTTGTCCGCCGCCAATGAGCTGGACCTGGCCGCCGGCCGCGCCAATGGCCTGGAGCCGGCCATGCTCGAGCGCCTGGCGCTGACGCCGGCACGCATCGACGGCATGATCGTCGGCCTGCGCCAGGTGGCCAGCCTGCCTGACCCGGTGGGGGCGATTCGCGACATGAGCTATCGGCCGTCGGGTATCCAGGTCGGCAAGATGCGCGTGCCGCTGGGGGTGATCGGGATCATCTACGAATCGCGTCCGAACGTGACCATCGATGCGGCCAGCCTGTGCCTGAAGTCGGGTAACGCCACCATCCTGCGTGGTGGCTCCGAGGCCATCCACTCCAACCGGGCCATCGCTGCGTGCATTCAGCGCGGCCTGGCCGAGGCCGGCTTGCCGGCTGCGGTGGTTCAGGTGGTGGAAACCACTGACCGCGAAGCCGTGGGCGCGCTGATCAGCATGCCCGAGTACGTCGATGTGATCGTCCCGCGCGGTGGCAAGGGCCTGATCGAACGCATCAGCCGTGACGCCCGGGTGCCGGTGATCAAGCACCTGGACGGCATCTGCCACGTCTATGTGGCCGAGCATGCCGAACTGGACAAGGCCCGGCGCATCGCCTTCAACGCCAAGACCTACCGCTACGGCATCTGCGGGGCGATGGAAACCCTGCTGGTCGATCAGTCGGTCGCGGCAGCGTTCCTGCCGGAAATGGCCGGCCAATTCCGGGAAAAAGGCGTCGAACTGCGCGGCTGCGAGCGCACCCGGCAGATCATCGAGGCGGTGCCGGCCACGGAAGAGGACTGGAGCACCGAATACCTCGCGGCGATCCTCTCGATCCGCGTGGTCGACGGCCTGGAGCAGGCCATCGAGCACATCAATCGGTATGGCTCGCACCACACCGATTCCATCGTTACCGAACACCAGGGCCAGGCCCGGCGGTTCATGGCCGAGGTCGATTCGTCGTCGGTCATGATCAACACCCCGACCTGCTTTGCCGACGGTTTCGAGTACGGCCTGGGCGCGGAGATCGGTATTTCCACCGACAAGCTGCACGCCCGTGGTCCGGTTGGCCTGGAAGGCCTGACCTGTGAAAAGTACGTGGTGATCGGCGACGGTCAACTGCGCGGACAGGAGTCGCTCTGACTTGGCCGAGCGCACACCGCTCGCCCACGTCTCGACGATGTCGCCCGCCCGGCGCATCGGCGTGCTCGGCGGGACATTCGACCCGGTGCATATCGGTCACCTGCGCAGTGCGCTGGAGGTGGCCGAAGTGCTGGCGCTGGACGAGCTGCGGCTGATGCCCAATGCCCGCCCGCCGCACCGCGACACCCCGCAGGTGTCGGCCGAGGACCGCCTGGCGATGGTGCGCTGTGCGGTCGAGGGTGTGCCGACCCTGTCGGTCGATGCCCGCGAGCTGCTGCGTGACACGCCGTCGTACACCATTGAAACGCTGGAATTGATGCGCGCCGAAATGGCCGCCTCGGACCAGTTGTTCCTGCTGCTGGGCTGGGATGCCTTCTGCGGCCTGCCCAGTTGGCATCGCTGGGAAGAATTGCTGCAACACTGCCACATCCTGGTGCTGCAACGCCCGGATGCCGACGTCGAGCCACCGGATGCCCTGCGCAACCTGTTGGCGGCACGCTCAGTCAGTGATCCGCAGGCCCTGGTCGGGCCGGCGGGACATATTGCATTCGTCTGGCAGACGCCGCTTGCGGTGTCAGCCACGCAGATCCGACAGCTGCTGGCCAGCGGCAAGTCGGTGCGGTTTCTGGTGCCGGACGCAGTACTGGCCTATATCGATGCGCACAACCTCTACCGTGCGCCGAACTGAGGGTGCTGAAAAGCGCCCCCTACTTTACGAGTTGAATGAGTTTTATATGACCAAGCAAAAAATCAGTGCCATCAGTGGCGAAGAACTGGTCGAACTGACCAAGGCAGCCCTGGAGGACGTCAAGGCCCAGGATATCCAGGTCATCGACGTGCGCGAGAAGCACAGCCTGACCGACTACATGATCATCGCCACCGGTACCTCCAACCGCCAGATCAACGCGATGCTGGACAAGGTTCGCGAAGCGGTCAAGGCCAAGGGCGCGCAGCCGCTGGGCGAAGAAGGCAAGGGCGACAGCGACTGGGTGCTGCTCGACCTGAACGACGTCATCGTTCACATGATGACCGCTGCCGCCCGCCAGTTCTACGACCTGGAGCGCCTGTGGGTCGGTGCCGAGCAGAGCCGTGCCGCCGATGGCAAGCACCATAGCCCGGAAAACACCCACGACTACTCCGAAAAGCTCAAAGACCGGGAATAAGGAAGCGTCGTGCGTCTGCGTCTGATCGCGGTCGGCTCGCGCATGCCCAAGTGGGTCGAGGACGGTTGGCATGAGTATGCCAAGCGCCTGCCTTCGGAGCTGTCGCTGGAGCTGGTGGAAATACCGCTCAACACCCGGGGCAAGAATGCCGACGTCGCCCGCCTGATCCGTCAGGAGGGCGAGGCCATGCTGGCCAAGGTCCAGCCAGGGGAACGGATCGTCACCCTGGAGGTCCATGGCAAGCCCTGGAGCACCGAGCAACTGGCGGTCGAGCTCGATCGCTGGCGGCTGGATTCGCGTACCGTGAACTTCATGGTCGGCGGCCCGGAAGGGCTGGCGCCGGAAGTCTGCGCGCGCGCCGAGCAACGCTGGTCGTTGTCGCCGCTGACCCTGCCGCACCCATTGGTAAGGATACTGATCGGCGAGCAGCTGTACCGCGCCTGGACCGTGCTGTCCGGGCATCCTTACCATAAATGAACCTGTAAGCCTTTCAATGACGCAGCCGATTCGCCTCAAGGATCACGAGAAAGACGCCCGTTTGGTGCGCAGTCGCGTCGTGGTCGGTGCCGTGGCGATCGTCCTGCTGATCTGCGTGCTGATCGCGCGCTTGTATTACCTGCAGGTGATCCAGTACGACTACCACTCGACGCTGTCGGAAAACAACCGGGTGCACGTGCAGCCGATTCCGCCGACCCGCGGGCTGATCTTCGACCGCAACGGGGTGATCATCGCCGACAACCGGCCGAGCTTCAGTCTGAGCATGACCCGCGAGCGCTCCGGCGACTGGCAGCAGGTGCTTGATGTGATCGTCGAAGTGCTGGAACTGACCCCGGACGACCGGACCCTGTTCGAAAAACGCATGCGCCAGGGGCGCCGGCCGTTCGAGCCGGTGCCGATCCTGTTCGAGCTGTCCGAGGAGCAGATCGCCCGGATCGCGGTGAACCAGTTCCGCCTGCCCGGGGTGGAAGTGGTCGCCCAACTGGTGCGGCATTACCCGCAGGGCGCGCATTTCGCCCATTCGGTCGGTTATGTCGGTCGGATCAACGAAAAAGAGCTCAAGACCCTCGATCCGGTCAACTACAGCGGCACCCACCATATCGGCAAGACCGGTATCGAGCGCTTCTACGAGCCTGAGCTGCACGGCCAGGTCGGTTATGAAGAGGTCGAGACCAACGCCCGTGGCCGGGTATTGCGGGTGCTCAAGCGCACTGACCCTATCCCTGGCAAGGACATCGTCCTGAGCCTCGACATCAAGTTGCAGGAGGCCGCCGAGGCGGCCCTGGCGGGGCGTCGTGGCGCCATCGTCGCGCTTGATCCGAACACCGGCGAAGTCCTGGCCATGGTCAGCCAGCCAAGCTTCGACCCCAACCTGTTCGTCACCGGTATCAGCTTCAAGGCCTACGCCGAGCTGCGTGACTCCATCGACCGGCCACTGTTCAACCGCGTGCTGCGTGGCTTGTATCCGCCGGGTTCGACCATCAAGCCAGCGGTGGCCATCGCCGGCCTGGACAGTGGCGTGGTGACGGCGACGAGCCGGGTGTTCGACCCGGGCTACTACCAGTTGCCCAACTACGACCACAAGTATCGTAACTGGAACCGTACGGGCGATGGCTGGGTCGACCTCGACACGGCGATCATGCGCTCCAACGACACCTACTTCTACGACCTGGCGCACAAGATGGGCATCGACCGTCTGTCGAGCTACATGAATCGCTTCGGCATCGGCCAGAAGGTCTCGCTGGACATGTTCGAGGAGTCGCCGGGCCTGATGCCTTCGCGCGAGTGGAAACGGGCCACCCGGCGCCAGGCCTGGTTCCCGGGCGAGACCCTGATCCTCGGTATCGGCCAGGGCTACATGCAGGCCACGCCCTTGCAACTGGCCCAGGCCACTGCGCTGATCGCCAACAAGGGCAAGTGGAACCGCCCGCACCTGGCCAAGACCATCGAAGGCTTGCCGCCGGTGGACGAGAACCCGATGGAGGATATCGTCCTGCGTGACAAGTCCGACTGGAACAAGGTCACCCACGGGATGGAGCAGGTGATGCACGGTGCCCGCGGTACCGCGCGCAAGGCCTCCATCGGTGCCCAGTACCGGATCGCCGGCAAGAGTGGTACCGCCCAGGTGGTGGCGATCAAGCAAGGTGAGAAGTACGACCGCAACAAACTGCAGGAGCGCCATCGCGACCACGCCCTGTTCGTCGGCTTCGCCCCGGCCGACAACCCGAAGATCGTGGTGTCGGTGATGGTCGAGAACGGTGAGTCCGGCTCTGGCGTGGCCGCCCCTGTGGTGCGTCAGGTCATGGACGCCTGGTTGCTCGGCGCCGATGGCCGCCTCAAGCCTGAATTTGCCAACCCTTCCATTGCCCAGGAATCGGCGCCGTGATGAGTAATTTCGATCGCATGCTCTCCAGTGAGGATGTCATGCGCCGCCGCGCCAGCTTCCTGCAGCGCATCCACATCGATGGCCCCTTGCTGATCCTGCTGCTGACCCTGGCGGCCGGCAGCCTGTTCGTCCTCTATTCGGCCAGCGGCAAGAACTGGGACCTGCTGCTCAAGCAGGCCAGCTCCTTCGGCATCGGCCTGGTATCGATGTTCATCATCGCCCAGCTGGAGCCGCGCTTCATGGCGCGCTGGGTACCGCTGGCCTACGTCGGTGGGGTGGTCTTGCTAGTGGTGGTGGACGTCATGGGCCACAACGCCATGGGCGCCACGCGCTGGATCAACATCCCCGGGGTGATCCGCTTCCAGCCCTCGGAATTCATGAAGATCATCATGCCGGCGACCATCGCCTGGTACCTGGCCAAGCGTTCGCTGCCGCCGCACCTCAAGCATGTGATGATCAGCCTGATCATGATCGGTGTGCCGTTCATCCTCATCGTGCGCCAGCCCGACCTCGGGACGGCGCTGCTGATCCTGGCCTCGGGCGCGTTCGTGCTGTTCATGGGCGGGCTGCGCTGGCGCTGGATCCTCAGCGTGATCGCCGCCGCCGTGCCGGTGGCCGTGGCCATGTGGTTCTTCGTCATGCACGACTACCAGAAGCAGCGGGTGCTGACCTTCCTCGACCCGGAAAGCGACCCGCTGGGTACTGGCTGGAACATCATCCAGTCCAAGGCGGCGATCGGCTCCGGAGGCGTATTCGGCAAGGGTTGGCTGCTGGGTACCCAGTCGCACCTGGACTTCCTGCCGGAAAGCCACACGGACTTCATCATCGCCGTAATGGGCGAGGAGTTCGGTCTGGTCGGCATTTGTGCCCTGTTGCTGATCTACCTGCTGCTGATCGGTCGCGGCCTGGTGATCACCGCCCAGGCGCAGACGCTCTACGGCAAGCTGCTGGCCGGCAGCCTGACCATGACCTTCTTTGTTTATGTGTTCGTCAATATCGGTATGGTCAGCGGCCTGTTGCCCGTGGTGGGTGTGCCGCTGCCCTTCATTAGTTATGGCGGAACTTCGTTGGTGACGCTGCTGTCAGCGTTTGGGGTTCTCATGTCGATCCACACGCATCGCAAATGGATTGCACAGGTTTGAATAAGGTGAAGAATTACATGCAAGCAATGCGTGGCTGGGCCGCTCGTTGTGCGCCCTGGGTCGGCCTGATCGGCTTGCTCGGTGGTGTGCAGCAGGCTGCCGCCAGCGACTACGACGGTTCGCCCCAGGTGGCCGAATTCGTCAGCGAGATGACTCGCGATTATGGCTTTGCCAGTGAACAGTTGATGGATGTGTTTCGCGAGGTACAGCGCAAGCAGTCGATCCTCGATGCCATTTCCCGACCTGCCGAGCGGGTAAAGCCGTGGAAGGACTATCGCCCGATGTTCCTCACCGACGCCCGGGTCGCCCGTGGCGTGGATTTCTGGCGCCAGCATGAAGCCACCCTGGCCCGTGCCGAGCAGGAATATGGCGTACCGGCCCAGGTCATCGTGTCGATCATCGGCGTCGAGACCTTCTTTGGCCGCAACACCGGCAACTACCGGGTGATCGACGCGTTGTCGACCCTGGGCTTCGACTACCCGCCACGGGCCGAGTTCTTCCGCAAGGAACTGCGCGAGTTCCTGCTCCTGGCCCGCGAAGAACAGGTCGATCCGCTGGTGCTCAAGGGCTCCTACGCCGGTGCCATGGGCTTGCCGCAGTTCATGCCCAGCAGTTTCCGCGCCTACGCCGTGGACTTCGATGGCGACGGGCACATCAATATCTGGAACAACCCGGACGATGCCATCGGCAGCGTGGCCAGCTACTTCAAGCGTCACGGCTGGGTCGCCGGCGAGCAGGTGGTCAGTCGCGCCACGGTCAGTGGCAATCGGGTCGACGAGGGCCTGAGCCCCGGCATCGACGCGGTCAAGACGGTCGCGCAGTTGCGGGCGCTGGGCTGGTCAAGTCATGATGCGTTGCGTGATGATCTGCCGGTCACCGCTTTCCGGCTCGAAGGCGACAACGGCCCCGAATACTGGCTGGGCCTGAAAAACTTCTACGCGATCACTCGCTACAACCGCAGCGTGATGTACGCCATGGCGGTACATCAGCTATCGGACCTGCTGGTTCAAGCACGGGGCGCCAAGTAATGCGCGTTTTGTTTTCAGACACATCTCTCAAACTGATCGGCTGCGCGGCCCTGGGCTTGCTGCTGGCCAGCTGTTCCTCGAGCCGTCCGGCACAGCAAAGCGGCAACGTGGTCAAGGCCAAGCCCGGCCTGGATATCAACCGGGCACACAAGGACGGTGCGCCGTGGTGGGATGTCGATGTCTCGAAGATCCCGGACGCCACGCCGACCGTGCACACCGGTAACTACAAGGCCAACCCGTACACCGTGCTGGGCAAGACCTACTTCCCGATCCAGGACTCGCGCAACTACCGCGCCGAAGGTACGGCGTCGTGGTATGGCACCAAGTTTCACGGCCAGAACACGGCCAATGGCGAGGTCTATGACCTCTACGGCATGAGCGCGGCGCACAAGACACTGCCGCTGCCGGCCTACGTCAAGGTCACCAACCTGGACAACCACCGCAGCGTGATCCTGCGGGTCAACGACCGGGGACCGTTCTATTCGGACCGCATCATCGACCTGTCCTACGCGGCGGCGAAAAAACTGGGCTATGCCGAAACCGGCACGGCACGGGTGCGTGTCGAGGGCATCGACCCGAAACAGTGGTGGGCCCAGCGTGGCCAGCCGGCGCCGATGGTGCTGGACCAGCCGCAGGTAGCCCAGACCCAGGCGTTCTCGACCAGCACCGGTGCGGTCGAGCAGTGGACACCGCCGCCGCAGCAGCATGCCGCAGCGGTCGTGCCCGTGCAGATCGCCAGTAACAGTGGCCCGGCCAGCAATGGTCTTTACTTGCAGGTCGGTGCCTTCGCCAACCCGGATGCGGCCGAACTGCTGCGCTCCAAGCTCAGCGGCATGGTCAGCGCACCGGTCTTCATCAGTTCGATCGTGCGCAACCAGCAGACCCTGCACCGGGTACGCATGGGGCCGATCAACAGCCAGGGTGAAGCGCAGAAAATGCAGGACAGTGTGCGCCTGGCCAACCTCGGCCAGGCGAAAGTCGTCACGGCGGACTGACCGGGGGGACTGGTCGGTTTGTCATGCAAGCGGGCATTGCGGCCATGTACAATGGCGGTTTTGCTCGCAAGGCCTTGCGCCTGAAAAACGTTTTGCCCATGAGGGCATGAGCCCATTAGCCATTTCGAGAGACGGATGAACATCACCACCTTCGCCAAACGCCTTTGCCTGCTTGTTCCGCTGATGATCACCCCTGCCGCCTTCGCGGCAGAGCAGATGATGCCGTCGCCGCCGCAACTGGCAGCCAAGTCCTACGTGCTCATGGAAGCTTCCAGCGGTAATGTCCTGGTCGAGAACAATGGTGACGAGCGTTTGCCGCCGGCCAGTCTGACCAAGCTGATGACCGCCTACATCGCGACCCTGGACATCCGCCGTGGCCAGATCGGCGAGAACGATCCGGTGACCGTCAGCGAAAACGCCTGGCGTACCGGTGGCTCGCGGATGTTCATCAAGGTCGGCACCCAGGTCAGCGTCAGCGACCTGCTGCACGGCATCATCATCCAGTCGGGCAACGACGCCAGTGTCGCCCTGGCCGAGCACATCGCCGGTAGCGAAGATGCCTTCGCCGACATGATGAACAAGACTGCCAGTGACCTGGGCATGACCAACAGTCACTTCATGAACCCGACCGGCCTGCCGAACCCTGAGCATTACTCGTCGGCGCGCGACATGGCCATCCTGGGACGCGCGATCATCAACGAAGATCCTGCGCACTATGCGATCTATTCGCAGAAAGAGTTCTTCTGGAACAACATCAAGCAGCCGAACCGCAACCTGCTGCTGTGGCGTGACAAGACCGTCGATGGCCTGAAAACCGGTCATACCGAAGAAGCAGGCTACTGCATGGTGTCGTCGGCCGTACGTGATGGCATGCGCCTGATCGCCGTGGTCTTCGGTACCAACAGCGAGCAAGCCCGTGCCGCTGAAACCCAGAAGCTGCTGACCTACGGTTTCCGCTTCTTCGAAACCCAGACCTTCTACCAGAAGGGCACCGAACTGGCCCAGGCTCCGGTCTGGAAAGGTACCGCCAATCAGGTCAAGGCCGGTCTTGCCAACGACCTGAGCATGACTTTGCCTAAAGGCCAATTGAAACGCCTGGCGGCAAGCATGACCATGAACCCGCAACTGACCGCTCCGATCGCCAAAGGTGACGTGATCGGTAAAGTGGAAGTCAAACTGGATGACAAGGTAGTCCACAGCGCCGACCTGATCGCGCTGGACGCTGTCGAGGAAGCTGGTTTCTTCGGCCGGGTGTGGGATAGCATTCGTCTATTCTTCTACGGGTTGTTCAACTGATATCGTGACCTGCCACGCCCTCGCGCATTCACGCGGGGGCGTTGTTGTTGCCACGGCTTACGAGGCCGTTACCGCCATGACTGAACCTGACGTCAAGTCGCACAAAATCGAATTCCCCTGCGCCGATTACCCGATCAAGGTCATCGGCGACACCGTGGTCAATTTCAAGGACACGGTGATCGAGATCCTCAAGAAGTACGCCGAAGTCGATCTCAAGACACTGGCCGAGCGCCAGAGCAAGGAAGGCAAGTACACCACGGTGCAACTGCACATCGTCGCCACCGGCGAAGACCAGCTGCATGACATCAATAGCGCCCTGCGTGCTACCGGCATCGTGAAAATGGTGCTCTGATGCCGACCAGCCTCGGTGTTCGCGACCTCGGCCTGCTGCCCTACGAGCCGGTGCTGGAGGCCATGCGTCGGTTCACCGACCAGCGTGGCCCGGATACCGTCGACGAGGTGTGGCTGGTTGAACACCCACCGGTGTTCACCCAGGGCCAGGCGGGCAAGGCCGAGCACCTGCTGGTGCCGGGGGATATCCCGGTGGTGCAGACCGATCGTGGCGGCCAGGTGACCTATCACGGCCCGGGCCAGTTGGTGGCCTACCTGTTGCTCGACGTGCGTCGCCTGGGTTTTGGCGTGCGCGACCTGGTCAGCCGCATCGAGCGCAGCCTGATCGAGCTGCTGGCCAGCTACGGCGTCGAGGCGGCCGCCAAGGCCGATGCACCGGGCGTCTATGTCGACGGGGCGAAGATCGCCTCGCTCGGCTTGCGGATTCGCAATGGCTGTTCTTTCCATGGCCTTGCCTTGAACGTGGACATGGACCTTGGGCCATTCCGCCGGATTAACCCCTGCGGGTATGCGGGGCTGGCCATGACCCAGCTGCGCGATCAGGCAGGCCCGATCGAACTCTCCGAGGTCAGGGCAAGGCTGCGCGGGCAGCTGGTCAAGCACCTCGACTATGCTGAGCAGACGACCCTAACGGGCGGAATCTTCTGAATATGACTACTGTTGTGCAAGATGCAGTGCAAAGCGTGACCCCAACGCCACGGCCCAAGGTCGAAGCGGGCGTCAAGCTGCGGGGCGCGGAGAAAGTTGCGCGTATCCCGGTAAAGATCATCCCCACCGACGAGCTGCCGAAGAAGCCCGACTGGATCCGTGTACGCATCCCGGTTTCCCCGGAAGTCGACCGTATCAAGCAACTGCTGCGCAAGCACAAGCTGCACAGCGTCTGTGAAGAAGCGTCCTGCCCGAACCTGGGCGAGTGCTTCTCCGGCGGTACCGCGACCTTCATGATCATGGGTGACATCTGCACCCGTCGCTGCCCGTTCTGTGACGTTGGCCACGGCCGGCCAAAACCCCTGGATGTCGACGAGCCGAAGAACCTCGCCGTGGCCATCGCCGACCTGCGCCTGAAGTACGTGGTGATCACCTCGGTGGACCGCGACGACCTGCGTGACGGCGGTGCTCAGCACTTTGCCGATTGCATCCGTGAGATCCGTGCCTTGTCGCCGGGCGTGCAGCTCGAGACCCTGGTGCCGGACTACCGTGGACGCATGGACGTAGCCCTGGAAATCACCGCGCAAACCCCGCCAGACGTGTTCAACCACAACCTGGAAACCGTGCCGCGCCTGTACAAGGCTGCGCGTCCGGGGTCGGACTACCAGTGGTCGCTGACCCTGCTGCAGAAGTTCAAGGAATTGGTGCCGCACGTGCCGACCAAGTCCGGCCTGATGCTGGGCCTGGGCGAGACCGACGAAGAAGTGATCGAAGTGATGCACCGCATGCGCGAGCACAACATCGACATGCTGACCCTGGGCCAGTACCTGCAGCCTTCGCGCAGCCACTTGCCGGTGCAGCGCTTCGTGCACCCGGACACCTTCGCCTGGTTCGCCGAAGAAGGCTACAAGATGGGCTTCAAGAACGTGGCTTCCGGTCCGCTGGTACGTTCCTCGTACCACGCCGACCAGCAGGCTCACGAGGCCAAGATCAAGCTCTGATCGATGGCGTAGTCCAATGCCGATGTCCGCTTGCCGGCGACATCGGCATTTTTGTTTGTGGCAGGTTTTGCGGGCACCATCTGCTTACCCATGTCGCCAGAACCACCGGCCAGGTCCATACAAGGAGTCGTCTGGATGAATCCTCCCTTCGATCATCGACCACAGGTGCAGCCTGACTGTCGGCGGTTACCGAAGCCGCTGCCGGAACAGGGCTGCATCGCAATCATTGCCCCGGCCGGTCCGGCCCGGGTCGACACGCTCAAGGCGATCCACTGGTTCGAGCACCGTGGTTATCAATGCCGGATCTATCCCGGTGTCACCGAGTCGCAAGGCTACCTGGCCGGCAGTGATGCGCAGCGCCTGGCCGACCTGCATGCGGCCTTCGCCGCCAACGATGTGGATGCCATCATCTGCCTGCGCGGTGGGTACGGCAGCATGCGCCTGCTCGACGGCATCGATTTCGACCTGTTGCGCAACCACCCCAAGCCCCTGGTGGGCTACAGTGACATCACTGCGTTGCATGGTGCCATTGCCCGGCAGGCGGGGTTCGTGACCTTCCATGGGGCGATGCTCAAGTCCGAGTTGCTGGCCGATAAGCAGGCGCCGACGGAGTCTTCCCTGTTCGCACTGCTCAGTGGCAGGCTGGGGCGCGGCGACACACTGGCGCATCCACAGGCCTACCCCTTGAGCACAATCGTCCCTGGCGCGGCGACAGGGCGCCTGGTGGGCGGCAACCTGGCGATGCTCGGTGCAACCCTGGGGACCTCGGCGGAACTGTGCAGCCAGGATGGCATTTTGTTCATCGAGGATGTCAACGAGCCGCTGTACCGCATCGACCGCCTGCTGACCCAGCTGCGCCTGGCGGGCAAGTTCGAGGGCCTGCGGGGTGTGTTGGTCGGCGACTTCGTCGGATTGACTGTGCAAGCCCTGGCGCCGCTGATGCGCGAGATGTTCGAACCCTTGCGCATACCGGTGCTGGCCGGCTGGCGCAGCGGTCATTGCGACCCCAACCTGACACTGCCCTTGGGTGCGCAGGTGCGGCTGGATGCGGATCGCCAGCAATTGCAGCTACAGGAAGATCTGTTCGCACAATAAAAAACGCCCCGTTGATGGGGCGTTTTCATGTTCAGCGCTGGCGCAGGTTTTCCAGCAGCTTGTGGGTCGGATAACCATCCGCCGGCCATCCCAGTGCCTGTTGCGCACTGCGGATGGCCTTGCGGGTGTTGGCACCGATAATGCCGTCGGCCGCGCCGGCGTCGTAGTTCCTGGCGCTGAGCAGGGTCTGTAGTTCGACCCGCTCGCTGCGGCTCAGGGGCAGGTCGTCCTTGGGCCAGCTGCCGGCAATGAAGCCTGAGCCGTAGAAACGGTCACCGAGCAGACCTACTGCCATGGCATAGGACGAGGAGTTGTTGTACTTGAGGATGGCGCGGAAGTTATCCAGTACCAGGAACGCCGGGCCGCGATAACCGGCCGGCAGCAGCAGGGCGGCGGACAGTTGCTGGCTGCCGGCCGGCAGGCGCACGCCGGTTGGCAGCTTCAGGCCCAATTGCAGCCATTCGGCCACGCTCTTGCGCTGGCTGCCATCGGCCAGCCAGTAGTCGAAACCGGGTGCCAGTTGCACCTCGAAGCCCCAGGGTTCGCCGCGCTTCCAGCCGGAGCTCTGCAGGTAATGGGCGGTCGAGGCCAGGGCGTCGGCGGAGCTGTTCCAGATATCCCGGCGACCGTCGCCGTCGAAATCCACCGCATGGGTGTTGTAGGTGGTGGGGATGAACTGGGTCTGGCCCATGGCGCCGGCCCAGGAACCGCGCATGGCGTCGGGCTGGATGTCGCCGTTCTGCAGGATCTGCAGGGCCGCGATCAGCTGCGCCTGGGCGAATGCCGGGCGGCGGCCTTCATAGGCCAGGGTTGCCAGGGAGCGGATTACCGATTTATTGCCCTGGAACTGGCCGAAGTTGCTTTCCATGCCCCAGACCGAGACCAGCACCTGGCGGTCGACGCCGTAGCGTTGTTCGAGCTGGCTGAGCAGCTCGGCATGTTTCTCCAGCAGCGCCTTGCCGTTGCGTACGCGCAGGGGCGACAGCGCGCCGTCCAGGTATTCCCAGACCGGGCGGGTGAATTCGGGTTGGCTGCGATCAGCCTTGACCACGTCCATGTCCGGCGTGACGCCGAGGAACGCGCGGTCGAAGGTGCCGGCGTTGATGCCCGCTTGCAGGGCTTGCTGGCGGAAACCTGCCTGCCATTGGGCAAAGGTTTGCAGTGGCTGGATTTCGTTGCTGGTGTCGACGGCGGGGGTCGGCAGGGTGACCACCGGGGCCGGCTGGGCAGGGGCCAGCGGTAGCGCGTCGGCGGCGGTAGGTTTTTCCGCGCAGGCAACGAGCAGGATCAGGCTGGAGGCAGCGATCAGTTGGCGAGGTTGCCAACGATGGGTAAGACAAAAGGGCATGCACAGTTCCAGGTATTTCAGGTCAGGTGCTGACCATACCATGCCTGTCGAATTCTTGCTTTTATGCGGCCCGAAAGTACGAAGCCTCCCAATCTCTCGATTGGAAGGCTTCGCGGCGGTAGCTGCCTTTGCCTTTGCCTGCTCGCTCCTGGCGACAACGGAACAGGGGCTGGGCGATGATCGACTTGGCCTTGTTGGGCCCGGGCTTCGCAGTTTTCTTGCTCATGACAGGAGGTCCTGTGGGGTGGGTATCGGGCGCAATATAGGGGTGAAGGCATCGCGGGGCAAGCCCGCTCCCACAGGGGGGGGGGGCAGGCATTGCCTGTGGGAGCGGGCTTGCCCCGCGATTGGCGTTATTCCGCAGGCAAGGCCAGGCGCTGCCCCGCCATCAACAACGACAACCGCGCCAGGCTGGTCCAGGGCGAGCCCTGGGCCTGCCCCTTGATCTGCGCGTCAATGCGCTGGGCATCCTGCAGCAACTGGCTCCAGCGTTGCGCTGAATGGCGTTGCAGGGCTTTGCTCATCAGTGGCTTGCGCTTGTCCCAGACCGGTGGCCGGGCCTGGCTGAAGGCCTTGTCCAGGGGCACCCCCTGGCTGTATTGCTGGGCCAGTCCCGCCAGTACGCGCAACTCCCGGGCCAGGGCCCAGAGAATCACCGGCGGTTCGACGCCCTCGCCACGCAAGCCTTCAAGCATGCGCAAGGCGTGGGCCGCTTCGCCATTGAGAATGGCATCGACCAGGCCGAACACATCGAAGCGGGCACTGTCGGCCACTGCAGCCTGCACGGTTTCCACCGTGATCTGATTGCTTTCGGCCAGCAGCTTGAGCTTTTCGATTTCCTGGGCGGCGGCCAGCAGGTTGCCTTCCACCCGGGCGGCAATCAGGTCGACGGCATCGCGTTGGGCCGACAAACCCGCCTGGGAAAGGCGCTGGTTGATCCATTGGGGTAACTGCTGGGTGTCGACCGGCCAGATCTGTATGAACTGAACCTGCGCCCCCTCGATCAACGCCTTGCCCCATTTGGTCTTCTGCGCGCTGCCATCGAGCTTGGGCAGGCTGACCAGCAGCAGGGTGTCTTCGGCGGGGCGAGAGCAGTACTCGATCAGTGCGGCGGCGCCCTTGTCGCCAGGCTTGCCCGACGGCAGGCGCAATTCCAGCAGGCGGCGCTGGGCGAACAGCGACAGGCTGGCCCCGGCCTGGAGCAAGGTGCCCCAGTCGAAGTTGGCGTCGGCGCTGAACACCTGGCGTTCATCGAAGCCTTGCTGGCGTGCGGCGGCACGTACTGCATCGGCGGCTTCCTGGCACAGCAGCGGGTCATCGCCACTGATCACGTAGACCGGTGCGAGGCTGCCTTGCAGGTGCTTGTTGAGCTGGGCGGGGGCGAGTTTCATGATCGCAGGCGGGGCACCGAAGTGCCCCGTTCAGGCTCAGTTGGCAGGCAGTTGCAGGGGCGACTGCTGAGGGGTGGCATCCTGGGCGCGGCGGGCCGCTTCCAGGGCGTCGGCTTCGGCCTTGGCACGCTCGTCGGCTTTCTGTTGCAACATGTCCAGCTGGCTCGGGGTCAGCAGTTGCAGGCGCACCAGCATGTTCTGCACCAGTTCGCTGCGCATTTCCTTGCGGGCCTGCAGGGCTTCCTGTTGCGAGCCGGTGATGTTGTTGCCGTCATGCATGTAGGTCTTGCGCACTTCGAGCTTGTCGTTGAGCAGGTTGGTATTGTCGTGTCCATCGATGCTGTAGCTCAACACGGTGCTCAGCTCATACTCGGCAGAGCGGCCCGAGCCGCCGGCATAGGTGGCTGCACGCTGAGATTCAGCTTCGTTGGTCAGGATCAGCTTGTACGGCGCGCCGGCATGCACATTGACGCCGTTGCTCTGCAGGGCCTGGCGCAGCTGGGTAACGGTCTCGCCGTAGGCGTTGCGTGCGTCCAGGTCCAATTCCTTGATCGCAAGCTCCGTCTGGCCGGTGCCGCGCAGCTGGAAACCGCAGGCGCTGAGCATGACAGCCAGGCCCATCACCAGCAGATTGCGTTTGATCATCTTGTTGCTCCCTTGTGGGCCAAATCCGTACACGGGCCCGCCGCCGGGGCGGGCCCGTATTCCTGTCAGTTGGCGACGATATTGACCAGCTTGCCCGGTACCACGATGACCTTGCGGATGCTCAGGCCGTCGATGAAGCGCAGCACGTTCTCGTTGCTGCGGGCAGCGGCTTCGATGTCCTCGCGGCTGGCGGCGGCCGGCATTTCGATCTGACCGCGCAGCTTGCCGTTGACCTGGACGACCAGGACGATGCTGTCCTGGACCAGGGCGCTTTCATCCACTGCCGGCCAAGCGGCGTCGATGACGGCTTCCTGGTGGCCCAGGCGATGCCACAGTTCGTGGCTGATGTGCGGAGTGATCGGCGACAGCAGCAGAACGACCGCTTCCAGGCCTTCCTGCAGCAGGGCACGGTCCTGCTCGGTGGTTTGCGGGGCTTTTTCCAGCACGTTCATCAGGGTCATCACCTGGGCGATGGCGGTGTTGAACTTGTGGAACTGGCCGACGTCGGTGCTGGCCTGCTTGATCGCAGCGTGAGTGGCACGGCGGATCGCTTTCTGCGCATCGTCCAGGGTGGCGATGTCGAGCTTGCCAGGCAGGCCCTGGGTGACATGGGCCTGGGCCAGGCGCCAGACACGACGCAGGAAGCGGCTGGCACCTTCGACGCCGGAGTCGGACCATTCCAGGCTCATGTCGGGCGGCGAGGCGAACATCATGAACAGGCGGCAGGTGTCGGCACCGTAGGCTTCGATCATCGCCTGCGGGTCAACGCCGTTGTTCTTGGACTTGGACATCTTCTCGGTGCCGCCGATCTCGACCGGAAGGCCGTCGGTTTTCAGGCGGGCGCCAATGATCTTGGCCTTGGCATCGCGCTCGACTTCGACATCGGCCGGGTTGAACCAGTCCTTGCCGCCGTTGCTGGCAACGCGGTAGTAGGTCTCGGCGACGACCATGCCCTGGGTCAGCAGGTTCTTGAACGGCTCGTTGGAGGTGACCAGGCCTTCGTCGCGCATCAGCTTGTGGAAGAAGCGCGCGTACAGCAGGTGCAGGATGGCGTGCTCGATGCCACCGATGTACTGGTCCACCGGCAGCCAGTGGTTGGCCGCCTTCGGATCGACCAGGCCGCCTTCATAGTTCGGCGAGGCGTAGCGGGCGAAGTACCAGGACGACTCGACGAAGGTGTCCATGGTGTCGGTTTCGCGCTTGGCCGCCGTGCCGCATTTCGGGCAAGTGCATGCGTAGAACTCGGGCATGCGTGCCAGCGGCGAGCCGGCGCCATCGGGAACCACGTTCTCGGGCAGGGTGACCGGCAACTGGTCTTCAGGTACTGGCACATCGCCGCAGGACGGGCAGTGGATAATCGGGATCGGGCAGCCCCAGTAGCGCTGGCGGCTGATACCCCAGTCGCGCAGGCGGAACTGGGTACGCGACTTGCCGAGTTCTTTCTTGATCAGGGCAACTTCGATGGCATCGAAGGCACCGGCGAAGTCCAGGCCGTCGAACTCGCCGGAGTTGATCAGCTCGCCGTATTCGCCGCAGGCAACGTCCCACTCGGCAGCGACTTCGTCACCCAGGCGGGTACGAATCACGGCCTTGAACGGCAGGTTGTACTTCTTGGCGAATTCGAAGTCGCGCTCGTCGTGGGCCGGTACGGCCATTACTGCGCCATCACCGTAGTGCATCAGCACGTAGTTGGCGACCCACACCGGCAGTTTTTCGCCGGTCAGCGGGTGCTCGACGAACAGCGAGGTGGCCAGGCCCTTTTTCTCCTGGGTGGCGACGTCGGCTTCGGCGACGCTGCCGCTCTTGCATTCGTCGATGAAGGCTTGCAGCTCGGGGTTGCCCTGGGCGGCCTGGGTGGCCAGCGGGTGCTCGGCGGCAACGGCCACATAGGTGGCACCCATCAGGGTGTCCGGACGGGTGGTGAAGACTTTCAGTGCCCCGGCGTGGCCGATGCTGGCCTGGTCGAAGGGGAACTGCACCTCCATGCCACGGGACTTGCCGATCCAGTTGCGCTGCATGGTCTTGACCTGCTCGGGCCAGCCCGGCAGCTCGTCGAGGCTTTCCAGCAGCTCGTCGGCATAGTCGGTGATCTTGAAGTAGTACATCGGGATTTCGCGCTTCTCGATCAGCGCGCCCGAACGCCAGCCGCGGCCGTCGATGACCTGCTCGTTGGCCAGTACGGTCTGGTCGGCCGGGTCCCAGTTCACGGTCCCGTTCTTGCGGTAGATCACGCCTTTTTCGAACAGGCGGGTGAACAGCCACTGTTCCCAGCGGTAGTAGTCCGGCTTGCAGGTGGTGACTTCGCGCGACCAGTCGAAGGCCAGGCCCAGGCTCTTGAGCTGGGTCTTCATGTACTCGATGTTTTCGTAGGTCCACTTGGCCGGCGCGACGTTGTTCTTCATCGCGGCGTTTTCTGCCGGCATGCCGAAGGCGTCCCAGCCCATCGGTTGCAGGACGTTCTTGCCCAGCATGCGCTGGTAGCGGGCAATCACGTCACCGATGGTGTAGTTGCGCACGTGGCCCATGTGTAGCTTGCCGCTCGGGTACGGGAACATCGACAGGCAGTAAAAGGTGTCTTTGCCTGGCTGTTCACTGACTTCAAAAGACTTTTGCTCGTTCCAGTACGACTGGGCGGCTGCTTCGATTTCGCGGGGCTGATAGAGTTCGTGCATGGCTACTTTGCGCTGAGAAATGGGAGACCTTATCCAGGCAGCGGTAAAACCGCTGCATCGGCAATCCGGGGTCAAAATGGTGAACGCCCTAGCATACATGAGCCCTGTCCACCGTGGGAAACCCTGATTGCACCGCATTCGCCGCCGTGGGCCGTTGGTCGCGGCGTCCGGCCGCTTTTGCGAGTGACGCTAAGCTCATCATTGGGGGAGATATATTTATCTTCAATGAGGTGAGCGGATGGGAGAGTCGCAGCTACAAGCAACGAAACCGGAGCTTTACGAACGGCTGATCGATCGTCTGGGGTTGGCCCTGGATGTCGCCAGAACCGCCGTTCGGTTACGCGATGAAGTGCCTGCTGAATTGGAGTTGCGTGGTCTGAGCCGCGCCGAATTCGATGTGATCAAAGCCTATCTGGACTCCCTTCCGGAGGGCTGGCATGGACGCGCCGGTGCACAGCTCACACCGGAGCCGCCTACTACGTCCAGAGTCGTCTGGCTCAAGGACAAGGCACGCTCCACCACCACGGCAAAATCCAGGACGCTGCAATTCAGATAGCCGTTCGGATTACCAGGCGCAATACGGAGTGCGCCAGCTTCGAAAAAAATCAGATGATCGGTGCCTGACCATTGTTGCCAGGTGCCGATCATTCTAGGCTGCACACCTCCATGGAGGTGTCCCTTGCCGATTCGCTATCTCATCAAGCAAATGATCCTGCCGCCCGGCATCCTGTTCCTGCTGCTGATTGCCGCCTGGTGGCTGCGCCGTTCCTGGCCACGGCTGTCTGCCTTGTGCTTTGTCCTGGGATTGGGCGGGTTGTGGGCGATGAGCCTGCCGATTGTCGTTGAACGCTCGGCACGCCTGCTGGAAACCGAGCCGGCGCTCGGCCGTGAGCAGTGGGCGCAACTGGCCACCCGGGCCGATGCCATCGTCATCCTCGGTGCCGGACGCGAGCGTGGGGATCCAGCCTGGGATCAACTTGACCAGCCCACGGGGGTGGGCATGGAGCGCATGCGCTATGCCGCGCAACTGGCCAAGGCGTCGGGCTTGCCGGTGCTGACCACGGGTGGCTTGCACTTCGGATCGCCGCCCAGCGAGGCGCAATTGATGGCCGACGCCCTGCAGCGCGACCTGGGGGTCAATGTGCGCTGGAAGGAGGAGCGCAGCCGCACCACTTGGGAGAATGCCCAGATGAGTGCCGAGATGCTCTTGCCGCAGGGGATAAAGCGCGTGGTCGTGGTGACCCAGGCCTGGCATATGCAGCGCTCGCGCTGGAGTTTCGAGCAGGCGGGGTTCGAGGTGGTGCCGGCGCCGGTGGGCTTTCTCGGTCGCGAGCATGGCCGGCCTTATGGTGGCTGGCTGCCAGAGAGCAAATCCATCTGGCAGAGCGGCCAACTGCTCAATGAAGCCGTTGGCCTGCTCGGTTACCGCCTGTTCTACTAGACCGTCTTGGCGATCCGGCTGGCCAGCAGGGCCCAGCCCAGCAGTAGCGCACACACGATCACCAGTGGCCAGGAGCGCCACTGCAGGTAAGGGGTGAGCTGCTGCATTGGCACCACTTCACCGTAGAGGATCCCGCGTTCGAACTGCGGAATCTGCGCGGTGATCCGTCCGAACGGGTCGATCAGGCCGGTGACGCCGTTGTTGGTGGCGCGGATCATCCAGCGTCCGGCTTCCAGGGCGCGCATCTGGGCCATCTGCAAGTGCTGCAGGGGACCGATGGAGGTGCCGAACCACGTGTCGTTGCTGATGGTCAGGAGAAGGTCGCTGCGCGCGGCAAGGCTGGCGGCGAACTCCGGATAGACCACTTCGTAGCAGATGTACGGCGCGATTTGATAGCCCTTGGCCTGCAGCAACGGCTGGTCCGCGGGTCCCCGGGCAAAGTCCGACATCGGCAGGTCGAAGAAGGCGATCAGGCCGCGCAGCATGTCCTGCAGCGGCACGTACTCGCCGAAAGGCACCAGTTTCTGTTTGAGGTAGGTGCCGTCGCCCTCGCCGGTGACGGTGATGCCGTTGTAGTAGCGCCGTTGCTGGTGCACCACTTCGCGCACCGGCAGGCCGGTGATCAGCGCCGAGTTACGCTCGGCGGCAAAGTTGCCCATCATGTCCAGGTAGCCTTGGGCCTGGTCCTTGAGGATCGGCACGGCGGTTTCCGGCCAGACCAGCAGATCGACGGGCTTGGAGCTGAAGCTCATGTCGCGGTACAGGGCCAGTTGGGCGTTGACGTGTTCGGGGTTCCATTTCAGCTCCTGCTCGACGTTGCCTTGCAGGGCGGCGACGGTCAGGGGCTTGCCGGCAGGCTCCGTCCAGGCGTGGTGCTTGAGTGCCAGGCCGACGGCCCAGGGGGCCAGTATCAGCGCCACCGCGACAGCCAGGAACGATTTGCGCTCGCGCAGGCGCGGCAGGTTGCACAGCAAGGCCGCGCACAGCGCCAGGCAGAACGAGATCAGCCACATGCCTCCGACCGGGGCCAGGCCCGACAATGGGCCGTCGAGCTGGCTGTAGCCGGAGTACATCCATGGGAAACCGGTGAGGAACCAGCCGCGGAAGGCTTCCTGGCCGACCCACAGGGCGGCGAAGCACAGGGCGTCGGCCAGGGGCGCCTCGTTGCGGCGCAGCCAGCGTGCCCAGAGCCAGGCGGGCAGGGCGAAGAACCAGGCGATGGCGGCAAAGAACGCCAGCAACAAGCCGATGGCCAGCCAGGGGGGCGCGCCACCATAGGTGTTGATGCTGACGTAGATCCAGCTGGTGCCGGCGCTGTACAGGCCGAAGCCGAAGCACCAGCCGCGGCCTAGGGCCTGGCGCGGGCTCAGCTCGCGCAGGCCGAGGTAGAACAGGCCGGCTGCCAGCAGGGCCAGCGGCCAGATGTCGAACGGCGCCAGGGCCAGGGTGGTGATTGCGCCAGCCGCCACGGCCAGCAGGTTACCGGGCCAGCCGGGGCGGGTGATCCAGCGCATGGTTGTCCTTAACGGGTGATAGGGGTCAGACGCAGCAGGTGTATCCGGCGGCTGTCGGCATTGAGGATACGGAACCGGTACGGGCCGATTTCGGTGATCTCGTTACGCTTGGGCAGATGACCGAAGGCGCTCATGACCAGGCCGCCGACGGTGTCGAATTCGTCGTCGGAGAACTGGCTGTCGAAGAACTCGTTGAAGTTCTCGATCGGGGTCAGCGCCTTGATCAGGAAGTCTCCGCTGGGCAGCGGCTTGATGTAGCTGTCTTCCTCGACATCGTGCTCGTCCTCGATGTCGCCGACGATCTGCTCGAGTACGTCCTCGATGGTCACCAGGCCGGCCACACCACCGTACTCGTCGATGACGATGGCCATGTGGTTGTGGTTGGCACGGAATTCACGCAACAACACGTTCAGGCGTTTGGACTCCGGCACGAAAGTGGCCGGGCGCAGCAGATCCTTGATGTTGAAGCTCTCGCCGTTCTCCTTGAGGATCAACGGCAGCAGGTCCTTGGCCAGCAACACACCGAGCACGTCGTCGTGGCTTTCGCCGACCACCGGGTAGCGCGAGTGCGCAGCGTCGATCACCGCCGGCAGGAACTCGCGCGGCGACTGCGTGGCCTTGATGCTGATCATCTGCGAGCGCGGCACCATGATGTCGCGCACCTGCAGGTCGGCCACCTGGATGGCACCTTCGACGATGGTCAGCGCCTCGCTGTCGAGCAGCTTGTTCTGGTGGGCTTCGCGCAGCAGCTCAAGCAGCTCCTGTCGGTTTTTCGGCTCGTGGGCAAAAGCCTGGGTCAGTTTGCCCAGCCAGGACTTTTGCCCGTTGCTCGATCGATCTTCGCTCATGGCGGTTACTCGTGATCCTTGCAGATATCAGTGTTGGATGTCGTCGTGTTCGTCGTCGGCGTACGGGTCCGGATGACCCAGTTCAGCTAGCAACGTTCGTTCCAGTGCTTCCATTTCCTCGGCCTCATCGTCTTCGATGTGGTCGTAGCCCAACAGGTGCAGGCAACCGTGGATCACCAGGTGGGCCCAGTGCGCTTCCAGGGACTTGCCCTGTTCGGCGGCCTCGCGCTCGACCACGGCCACGCAGATCACCAGGTCGCCGAGCAGGGGAATGTCGAGCAGGTCGTCGGGGACATCGGCCGGGAAAGACAGCACATTGGTGGCGTAGTCCTTGTGCCGGTAGGTGTGATTGAGCTCACGGCCTTCGGCTTCGTCCACCAGGCGAATGGTCATTTCCGAGTCGGCACTGCGCTGGCGCAGGGCCAGCTCGCACCAGCGGCGGAAGAGGGCGTCATCAGGGGCGGCGGCATCCGTGGCCCGTTGCAGGTCAAGTTCAAGCATCGCGGCGGTTGCCTTCGCTGGTGTCCTGCTGACGGCCTTCGAAGCGCTCGTAGGCTTCGACGATGCGCTGAACCAATGGATGGCGCACGACGTCTTTGGGCTGGAAATGGGTGAAACTGATGCCCGGCACATCCTTGAGCACTTCGATCACATGGGCCAGGCCCGACTTGGTGCCACGCGGCAGGTCCACCTGGGTGATGTCACCGGTGATCACCGCCGTGGAGCCGAAGCCGATACGGGTCAGGAACATCTTCATCTGCTCGACCGTGGTGTTCTGGCTCTCGTCGAGGATGATGAAGCTGTTGTTCAGGGTGCGGCCACGCATGTAGGCCAGCGGGGCGATCTCGATCACCTGACGCTCGATCAGCTTGGCCACGTGTTCGAAGCCGAGCATCTCGTACAGCGCGTCATACAGCGGGCGCAGGTACGGGTCGATCTTCTGGGCCAGGTCGCCGGGCAGGAAGCCGAGCTTCTCGCCGGCTTCGACCGCCGGGCGCACCAGCAGGATGCGCCGGACCTGTTCGCGCTCCAGCGCATCGACGGCGCAGGCCACGGCCAGGTAGGTCTTGCCGGTACCGGCCGGACCAATGCCGAAGTTGATGTCGTTGCCGAGGATTTCCTTCACATAGCGCTGCTGGTTCAGCCCGCGCGGACGAATCATGCCCTTGCGCGTGCGCAGGGAGACACTGACTTCGTTGACGGCCGGGTTCTCCAGCTCCTGGACCGCAGACTCCTGCAGGAACAGGTGGACCATTTCCGGCGACAGCTCGGTAGCCTTGGTCTCGCGATAGAGGCGGCGCAGCAGTTGCTCGGCAGAGGAGGTGTGCCTGGGTTCGCCGATCAGTTCGAACTGATTGCCGCGGTTGCGGATTTCAATGGCCAGGCGCTGTTCGATCAGGCGCAAATGCTCGTCGAACTGCCCGCACAGATTGGCGAAGCGATGGGCCTCGAAAGGTTCGAGGATGAAACGATGAGGTTCTATGGGTGCGTTCAAGGTCGTTTTTCAGCCGCCCAACGGCAATGGAGATGGACTCAAGGATAACCCCAGCCGCCGCAGGGCGAAAGCGCTGAAACGATCAAGGGTTGCCGGGCCAGTGTTGCGGCCCGGCCGGACAGGTCATTGTGCCAGCGAGCCGAACAGCGAATGCGGGCGCGCATCGTCGATGTGGATGTCGACGAACTGGCCGATCAGCTTCGGATTGTCGCAGCGGAAGTTGACGATACGATTATTCTCGGTGCGCCCCTGCAACTGGCCGGGGTCGCGGCGCGAGTAGTCGGTGACGAGGATGCGCTGGAGCGTACCGACCATTTGTCGGCTGATTTCGAAGCCCTGGGTGTCGAGGCGATGTTGCAGGGCCTTGAGCCGCTCCTTTTTCACTTCTTCCGGGGTGTCGTCGGGCAGGTCGGCCGCCGGGGTGCCCGGGCGCTGGCTGTAGATGAAGGAGTAGGAGAAGTCGAAGCCCACGTCGGCCACCAGCTTCATGGTCTGTTCGAAATCTTTCTCGGTTTCACCCGGGAAGCCAACGATGAAGTCCGAGCTGATGCAAATACCCGGCACGGCGGCCTTGAGCTTGCGCAGCTTGGACTTGTACTCGAGGATGGTGTGGTTGCGCTTCATCGCCGCCAGCACCCGGTCGGAGCCCGACTGCACCGGCAAGTGCAGGTGCTTGACCAGCTCCGGCACTTCGGCGTGGGCCTGGATCAGGCTGTCGGAAAACTCCAGCGGGTGCGAGGTGGTGTAGCGGATGCGCTCGATGCCATCCACCGCCGCCACGACGCGGATCAGTTCAGCGAGATCGGCCAGTCGGCCATCGTGGGTTTGACCCCGGTAGCCATTGACGTTCTGGCCCAGCAGGGTGATCTCGCGCACGCCGTTCTCGGCCAGGTGGAGGACTTCGCTGAGTACATCATCGAACGGCCGGCTGACTTCCTCGCCGCGGGTGTAGGGCACCACGCAGAAGGTGCAGTATTTGCTGCAGCCTTCCATGACCGACACATAGGCGGTCGGCCCGTCGATGCGCGGCTCGGGCAGGTGGTCGAACTTTTCGATTTCCGGGAACGACACGTCGACCTGGGGCAGGCGCGTGGTGCGTGCGGCATCGATCATTTCCGGCAGCCGGTGCAGGGTCTGCGGGCCGAATACCACGTCGACGTACGGTGCCCGCTTGCGGATCGACTCGCCTTCCTGGCTGGCCACGCAGCCGCCCACGGCGATGACCATCTCCGGGTTCTGGTCCTTCAGCTCACGCCAGCGACCCAGCTGGGAATACACCCGGTCCTGGGCGCGCTCGCGGATCGAGCAGGTGTTGAGCAGGATCACGTCGGCGTCTTCGGCGCGCTCGGTGACCTCAAGGGCCTGATGTTCTCCCAGCAGATCGACCATGCGCGAACTGTCGTACTCGTTCATCTGGCAACCGTGGGTTTCGATATAGAGCTTCTTGGCCATGGGAGATCATCAGGTAATTCGAAGAACCGCATATTATAAGGGGCGTGGGCAGTGGATCCTAGCGTTGTCGGTTCGGGGCCTATGTTATAGTTTGCGCTTTCTTTACAACCTGTGACTGTCCTCGCCGAAATGAGCAAACGTGAAGCGCCTATCTATAAAGTGATCTTTCTCAACCAGGGCCAGGTGTTCGAGATGTATGCCAAGCAGATCTACCAGAGCGATCTGTGGGGCTTCCTGGAAATAGAAGAGTTTGTCTTCGGCGAGCGTACCCAGGTCGTGGTCGATCCGAGCGAGGAAAAGCTCAAGGCCCAGTTCGAAGGCGTGGTGCGCAGTTTCGTGCCGATGCATTCGATCGTGCGTATCGATGAGGTGGAGCGGCTGGGTACGCCGAAAATCAGCGAGGCCCGTGGCGTTGGCAATGTAATGCCGTTCCCGATGCCAATGCCGGAAAAGTAAACCGGTTTCAGGGCAGTGGCGCGAAGGGCGTGCGGCCTTCGGCGGTTTGCAGTTCGAGCAGGTATTTGCGGAAGATCTGGCCCAGTACCTGGGTTGCGGTTTCCAGTTCGTCGCGGGGCATTTGCGCCGACACTTCGTCGGCCATGTCCAGGGCGTCTTCGGCGCCATTGACCGCTGCCATTTTCAACACGATGTACGCCTGTACATTGTTGGCGGCGACACCTTCCCCCTTGAAGAACATGGTCCCCAGGCGGTATTGAGCCTCGGCGTGGCCTTGCAGCGAGGCCTGCTCGAAGTAGCTCAGGGCCTGCTTGAGGTCGCGCGGAGTATTGGTGCCTTCGTAATAGAACTCGCCCAGTTCGTACTGCGCCTGCGCGTCACCGGACGCCGCTGCCTGCTGGCACGCCGCCAGGGCCTGGGGCAGGTCTTCGGGTTGGGAATTGAGGGTGCAGCGGCCCGTTGCCGGAATCAGCAACGAGTTACCGCCTGCCGAGGCCAGCAGGGGCTGAAGAAGCAACAGGCAGCCCAGGGCGAGGGCGCGGCCGGTGCGGTTCATGGGGTCGACTTACCTCTGCAAAGCTGCGGCCAAAGTGTCTGGTGGCACATTATGGGATAAGCAACGCCAACCTTACAAAGTCTTTACTCGATTTTCTGCTCAGCAACCCTCGGTAGGAGCGGGCTTGCCCCGCGATTGCGCTCTGTCAGCCACATCGCTTCGGGGGACAAGCCCGCTCCCATCGTTCAGTTCTTGAGCTTGGCGAACGCCCGCTCGGCGGCATCCAGGGTGATCTTCAGCTCGGTTTCACCGTGGGCGATCGAGGTGAAGCCGGCCTCGAAGGCGCTCGGCGCCAGGTACACGCCACCTTCGAGCATCAGGTGGAAGAAGCGCTTGAAGCGCTCGGCATCGCTGGCCATCACGTCATCGAAGGTGACGATGTCGTCGGCCCCGGTGAAGTACAGGCCGAACATGCCACCGGCCTGGGTGGTGACGAACGGAATGCCGGCGGCATCGGCGCGCTGCTGCAGGCCGTCGAGCAGGCGGCTGGTGTAGGCGCTGAGCTCATCGTGGAAGCCCGGGCGGCTGATCAGCTTCAGGGTGGTCAGGCCGGCGGCCATGGCCAGCGGGTTGCCCGACAGGGTGCCGGCCTGGTAGACCGGGCCCAGCGGCGCGATCTGCTCCATGATCTTGCGCTTGCCGCCGAAGCAGCCCACCGGCATGCCGCCACCGACGATCTTGCCGAAGGTCGACAGGTCCGGGGTGACGCCGTAGTGCGCCTGGGCGCCGCCCAGGGCGACACGAAAGCCAGTCATCACTTCGTCGAAGATCAGTACCACGCCATGCTTGTCGCACAGCGAGCGCAGGCCTTCGAGGAAGCCCGGGGCAGGGGGTACGCAGTTCATGTTGCCGGCCACCGGCTCGACGATGATGCAGGCGACTTCCTGGCCGACTTCAGCCAGCATTTTTTCCACGGCGTCGATGTCGTTGAACGGCAGGGTCAGGGTGTGCTTGGCGAAGGCCGCCGGTACCCCGGCCGAGCTCGGTACGCCCTGGGTCAGCAGGCCGGAGCCGGCCTTGACCAGCAGGCTGTCGGAGTGGCCGTGGTAGCAGCCTTCGAACTTGATGATGCTGTCACGGCCGGTGTAGCCGCGGGCCAGGCGAATGGCGCTCATGGTCGCTTCGGTGCCGGAGCTGACCATGCGGACCATTTCCATCGAGGGCACGATCGAGCAGACCAGGTCGGCCATCTCGGTTTCCATCGCGGTCGGCGCGCCATAGGACAGGCCGTGCTCCAGCTGCTTGCGCACCGAGTCCAGTACGTCCGGGTGGCTGTGGCCGAGAATCATCGGGCCCCAGGAGCCGACATAGTCGACATAGCGCTTGTCATCTTCGTCGGTGACATAGGCGCCTTCGGCGTGCTTGAAGAACAGCGGCGTGCCGCCAACGCTCTTGAACGCCCGCACCGGCGAGTTGACGCCACCGGGGATGTGCTTCTGGGCGTTGGCAAACAGGGTTTCGGAACGAGACATGGAGGGCTCTCTCAATCAGGCAGATGCGAACAGGGCGTTGAAGGCGCGGGCACGGCGGGTGACTTCCTGCGTGCTGTCGGCGCCGAACAGGCCGTGAATCACCGCCAGCAGGTCGGCGCCGTGGGCGACCAGCGGTGCGGCGTTGTCCAGGGTGATGCCGCCGATCACGCAGATCGGCAAGTTGATCCGGGCGCGCGCTTGATCCAGCAAGGCGACGTCGGCCGCCGGGGCGCCCGGTTTGGTCACGGAATTGAAGAAGCGGCCGAAGGCGACGTAGCTTGCGCCTTCGCGGGCGGCCTGTTCGGCCAGCTCAAGCTGGGCGTGGCAGGTGGAACCGATGATCGCCTCGCGGCCGAGCAGGGTGCGTGCCGGGGTCAACGGGCCGTCGGTCTGCCCCAGGTGTACGCCGACACCCAGGCGCGCGGCCAGCTCGGCATCGTCGTTGATGATCAGGCGGGTCTGGTAGCGCTCGCACAACTCAGCCAGGGCTTGCGCTTCGCGCAGGCGCTTGGCCGGGTCCTGGCTTTTGTCACGGTATTGCAGCAGGGTCACGCCGCCTTCGAGGGCCGCCTCGACCCAGGGCAGGAGCTTGCCGGCCAACAGCTGGCTGTCAGTGATGGCATACAGACCGCGTAGCTTCATCTCGGGGCCTCGGGTTCAGGAACAGAAATCCAGGGGGAGGCGACGCGGTACATACTGGCCTTTGCCCAGTTGTTCGGCATCGCGCAGGGTTCGCCAGGTGTAGTCCAGGGCCGAGCGAACGGCGCTGTGCAATTGCTCGCCCAGGGCCAGGCGGCCGGCCAGCGTGCTGGCCAGGGTGCAGCCCGAGCCGTGGTAGCTGCCGGGCAGGCGCTGGCAGGTCCAGGTGTGGCGCTGGCCATCGCGGCTGTACAGGCGGTTGTGGATTTCGTGTTCGTCACCGTGGCCGCCGGTGATCAGCAAGTGTCTGACGAAGGGCAGGAGTTTTTCTGCGCACTCGTCCGCGCTGCCATCGGGCAGTTCGGCCAGGATGCGCGCCTCGGGCAGGTTGGGGGTGGCAATGGTCGCCAACGGCAACAACCGCTCGCGCATGGCATAGCCGACTTCGTCCTTGCCCAGGCGGCCACCGCCGCCGGCACGCAGGACCGGGTCGCAGACCAGCGGCAGGTGCGGGTGGGCGCTGAGCAGTTCGACGACGGTGTCGACCATTTCCAGCGAGCCGAGCATGCCCAGCTTGACCGCCGCTACCGTGGAGTCGGCGAGCACGGCATTGGCCTGGGCCAGTACCCACTCGCGGTCGAGCACGCGAAAGTCACTGACATTGACGGTATCCTGGACGGTCAGGGCGGTCACGGCGGGCGCTGCGTGGCAACCTTGGGCGATCAGGGCTTCGATATCTGCCTGCAGGCCGGCGCCGCCACTGGGGTCGTGGCCGGAGAGACAGAGGACAACGGGGCGGGAGCTGTAGGTATTCATGGTGCGCGAGCTTACCACCAAACGCTTTTGTCGGGACTGCCCCTGCGTCGAGGTTTTTTGATCAAGTGGTCAGGAAGTGCTTGTTGGTTTCCTTGAAATGGCCGGGCTAGAGCTGTTTATTCAAAGTTTTAAGTAGCCTCTGGCGGCCTTGAAAAGCTATGCTAGAGTGCTCGAACGAACCGATAACGGTTACTGCCGGATTGCGTCGTCTCAAACGGATAGGGGGCCACCGCGACACAGCCGGGACAGGCCATGCTGGGGCTGTATGCGCTATTTGCTGATTGTTGTGCTGAGCTGGTTGCCACTGTTGGCCCAGGCGGTCGATTTCGACGACTCGACCCGCAGCCTGCCCCTGGGGCGGCTGATGCAGGTATTCGAGGACCGAGAAGGCAATGCCAGCATTGCCCAGGTGAGCGCCCCTGCCTTCAGCGAACATTTCCGCCCGCACCAGGCCGACGTGCTCAATGCCGGTTACTCGAGCTCGGTGTTCTGGATCCGGCTCGACCTGCACTACACCGGCCAGCCTTCGGCGGCGCCACGCAGCTGGCTGCTGGAACTGGCCTACCCGCCGCTGGACCATCTGGAACTCTACCTGGCCGACGCCACCGGCACCTTCCGCCTGGCCCAGCGCACCGGCGATGCCTTGCCGTATTCCAGCCGCGAGATCGAGCAGAACAACTACCTGTTCGAGCTGCCCTTCACCCCGGGCAAGACCACCACCGCCTACCTTCGCCTGCATAGCCAGGGCTCGGTCCAGGCACCGCTGACCTTGTGGTCCACCGAGGCCTATCTGGAAGCCCAGCCGACCCGCCTCTATGTGCTGGGCCTGATCTACGGCGTACTGCTGGGGATGCTGGTCTACAACCTGTTCATCTACCTCAGCGTGCGCGACACCAGCTACCTCTACTACATCCTCTACATCGCCTCGTTCGGCCTGTACCAGGTGACGGTCAACGGTGCCGGGGTAGCCTACTTCTGGCCGGACAATCCCTGGTGGGCCAATGCCGCCACGCCTCTATTCATCGGTGCGGCGGGGCTGTTCGGTTGCCAGTTCGCCCGTAGCTTCCTGCAACTGTCGCTGACCAGTCGCGGCTTCGATGGCTTGCTCAAGGCGCTGATGGCCGGTGGCATCCTGGTCATGTTGCTGGCACTGACCAGCAGTTACGGCATCGCCCTGCGCCTGGCAACGGCCCTGGCCCTGCTGTTCACCGTGAGCATCTTTGCCGCCGGGGTGTTCGCCTGGCGCCGTGGCCTGCGCGTGGCGCGCTATTTCATCATCGCCTGGTCGGCCTTCCTGCTTGGTGGGCTGGTCAACACCCTGATGGTCCTGGGTTACCTGCCCAATGTGTTCCTGACCATGTATTCCAGCCAGATCGGTTCGGCCCTTGAGGTCTGCCTGCTGTCGCTGGCCCTGGCCGACCGTATCAACAGCATGCGTGAGCAGCAGGCCCAGGCCCTGCGCGAAACCGGGCAGACCCTGGAGCGACTCAACCAGCAACTGGCCAACAGCAACCGTTTGAAGGATGAATTCCTCGCCACCGTGACCCACGAACTGCGCACGCCGATGAACGGGGTGATCGGTTCGCTGGAGCTGATGCAGACGCTGTCCCTGGAACCGGAGCTGGCCCAGTACCAGCGCACCGCCAGTGCAGCGGCCCAGGACATGATGCGCATGGTCGACGACATCCTGATCCTCACCGAGCTGCAAGCCGGGCGCCTGAGTACGCAGAACGCGCCCTTCGGCCTGCGTTTGCTACTGCAGGAGTTGCGCGGCAAGTACGCCACTTCGGCCCTGGCCAAGGGCCTGTACCTGAGCCTGGATACCCCGGCCGACCTGCCCGAGATGCTGGTCGGTGACCGCCACAAGCTGGCGATGTGCATCAGCTACCTGCTCGACAACGGCATCAAGTTCACCCGCCAAGGCGGGGTGATGCTGCAAGTTCGGGGGCGGCTGCTGGGCCCGGACTTGCTCGGCCTGACCATCAGTGTCAGCGACAGCGGTATCGGTTTCGACACCCTGGACGATGCCAACCTGTACCAGCGCTTCTTCCAGGTCGATGGCTCGATGACCCGCCAGTACGGTGGCCTGGGCATTGGCCTGGCGATCTGCCGGAGCCTGGCCGAGCTGATGGGGGCGCGCCTGCAGCATGAGTCCAACCCAGGGCTGGGCAGTCGTTTCGAACTGGGCTTGAGCCTGGCGTTGAGCCAGCCGCAGGCCATGGCCTGGCAGGGGCTAAATCGCGGCTAGTTAGGCGTATTTGTCACTTTGACCGAGGGGCGGGGCGTGATTCACTGAAATTTCAGTCACGTCCGGATCCAGGAGGCCCCTCGATGAACCTGCACCAGTACGCTGAAACCCATGAGGTCACTAACCAGCCGCCATCGCTGGACGGGGCCAATCTCTACCGCATCGACCTGCCACTGCAGCAATGGTCGCGGCACTATGGGGCGGGCTGGGCCGAGGCGCGGATCGATGCGTACGGGGCACTGGCAGGCGGGCCGCTGATGGCGGCGGGGTTCCTGGCCAACCAGCACAAACCGCAATTCAGCAGCCATGATCGCTACGGCCATCGTATCGATCTGGTGGAGTTTCATCCGGCCTATCACCAACTGATGCAAACGGCCATCGAGCACGGCCTGCCGTCGCTGCCCTGGACCGATCCCCGTGCCGGCGCCCATGTCGCCCGGGCCTCCATGACCTACCTGCACAGCCAGGCCGAAGCCGGTAGTGGCTGCCCGTTGACCATGACCTTCGCCGCGGTGCCGGCGCTCAAGTTGCAGCCGGACCTGGCTGGATACTGGCTACCCAAGGTCCTCGCCACCGAGTACGACCCGCGCAACATCGGCGACCGGCACAAGGTCGGCGTGACCCTGGGCATGGCCATGACCGAGAAGCAGGGTGGCACCGATGTGCGCGCCAACACCACACGCGCCTACCCGGTCGGTGCGGCGGGGCCGGGCCAGGCCTACGAGCTGGTCGGGCACAAGTGGTTCTGTTCGGCGCCGATGTGCGACGCCTTCCTGACCCTGGCCCAGACCGACAAGGGCCTGAGCTGTTTCCTGCTGCCGCGCCATCGCCCGGATGACAGCCGCAACCAGTTCTACATCCAGCGCCTGAAGAACAAGCTGGGTAATTGCTCCAACGCTTCGAGCGAGGTGGAGTTCCGCGGCGCCCTGGCCTGGATGATCGGCGAGGAGGGCCGCGGCGTGCCGACCATCATCGAGATGGTCGCCATGACCCGCTTCGACTGCATGGTCGGCTCCAGCGCCCTGATGCGTCAGGCCCTGACCCAGGCGGCCCACCATTGCGCTCATCGCCAGGTGAACGGACGGCTGCTGGCCGAGCAGCCGTTGATGCAGAACGTGCTGGCCGACCTGGCCCTGGAAAGCGAAGCGGCGTTGGCCCTGAGCCTGCGCATGGGCCATGCCCTGGACCAGCCGGACGATCCGCAGCAGGCGCGCTTCGCACGTCTGGTAACGGCCGTGGGCAAGTACTGGATCTGCAAGCGTGCCCCAGCGATGATCAACGAAGCCGCCGAGTGCATGGGGGGGGCAGGTTATGTCGAAGACAGCATCCTGCCACGCCTGTACCGTGAAGCGCCGGTCAACTCGACCTGGGAAGGCTCGGGCAACGTCCAGTGCCTGGATGTGCTGCGGGCCCTGTCCAAGGAACCGGGTGTACTCGATGCCTTGTTCGACGAGCTGGGCGACGGTCATGGTGACGCACGGCTGGCCGCGCACATCGGCAACCTCAAGGCGGCGTTTGCCGATACCAGCGACAGCCAGTACCGCGCCCGTCAGCTCACCGAAGATATTGCCCTGGGCCTGCAGGCCAAGCTGTTACTTGAAGCGGGCAATGCCACGGTCAGCGATGCGTTCATCGGCAGCCGCCTGGGCGGCAGCGGTCGGGTGTACGGTGTGCTGCCGCGGGGCATCGATGTTGGCGAACTGGTGGCACGGTCGACGCCGAACTGGCCGCTCTAACGTGCGTGCCTTTGCCTGAATATATAGGCAAGATGGAGGCATGCATGTCAGACAGGAAGTACATTGTGAGCCGTACTGATGAAGCCTTCGTTGTCGTAGAAACTGCCGAGCAGGCCGTCGATCTCCTGGCGAACCTGCACGAAAAAGCCACCGCTGCCCTGAGCCTGGCGCTCAAGCGCTACCTCAAGGACCGCACCGAGCCCGATGCCCAGGCGCGGGCGTTATTCCGCTACCCGGAGCTACGCCTGACCTACCAGTACCACGGCGAAGTGCCGGCCATCACCCGCGCCTACGCCAAGGTGCAGCTGCCGGGTACCTACAGTGTCACCGTGACCCATCCGGCGGCGTTCCGCGCCTACCTGCTCGAACAGCTCAAGCCGCTGATGCGTGATTTCACCGTGACGGTGGAAGTGGGCGTCAGCGAGCAGAACATTCCGTATCCCTATGTGGTCGAGCAGGGCGACGAACTGGCCGGCAGCGGCATCACCGCCGCGGCGCTGGCGCGGGTGTTCCCCAGCACCGACCTGTCGGCGGCCACCGACGGCATCGCCGATGGCCTGCATGACTGGGCCAACGCCGATCCCCTGCCGCTGGCCCTGTTCGATGCGGCGCGGGTGGACTTCTCCCTGCGCCGCCTGGTGCATTACACCGGTAGCGACTGGCGCCATGTGCAGCCGTGGATCCTGCTGACCAACTACCATCGCTATGTCGATCAGTTCGTCACCCACGGTCTGGAGCAGTTGCGCGAAGATCCACGTTTCGTGCGCATGGTCCTGCCGGGCAACGTGATCATCGAGAAGGGCATGGACAACGGCGAGGCCCAGGCCCTGGTGGCCGGTGTGGTCTGGCACCGTTACCAGATGCCGGCCTACCACCTGATCGCCGCCGATGGCGATGGCATTACCCTGGTCAATATCGGCGTCGGCCCGTCCAACGCCAAGAACATCACCGACCACCTGGCGGTGCTGCGTCCGCATTGCTGGCTGATGATCGGTCACTGCGGCGGCCTGCGTCAGTCGCAGACCATCGGTGATTACGTGCTGGCCCACGCCTACATGCGCCGTGATGGAATTCTTGACCGTGTCGTACCGCCGCACATTCCGATTCCGGCCCTGGCCGAGGTGCAGATGGCCTTGCAGGAGGCTGCGGCCCAGGTCACCGGCGAGCGTGGCGACGAGCTGAAAAAACGCCTGCGTACTGGCACCGTGCTGACCTACGACGACCGTAACTGGGAACTGCGCTGGGCCCAGGAGCGTCCGCTGATCAACCTGTCGCGGGCAGTGGCGGTGGACATGGAAAGCGGCACCATCGCCGCCCAGGGCTATCGACTGCGCGTGCCTTACGGCACCTTGCTGTGCGTTTCGGACAAGCCGCTGCACAGTGAAATCAAACTGCCGGGGGCGGCCAACGCCTTCTACAACCGGGCGGTCAGCCAGCACCTGAAGATCGGTATCGCCGCATTGGACCTGCTGCGCACCGAACTTCATTCGCTGCACTCGCGTAAACTGCGCAGTTTCGATGAGCCGCCGTTCCGCTGAGGCCCCATGCCCTTACCCCCACGCTCCACGCCGCGTCGTCCCGCGGCAAAACCCGCCGGTCCGCGTCGCCAGCCCAAGGCGCCGCCGGCTGAGCCGCGGTTGATCCTGTTCAACAAGCCCTTCGATGTCCTGACCCAGTTCAGCGATGGCGAGGGGCGCGCGACCCTCAAGGACTTCATCGATATCCCTGGCGTCTACCCGGCCGGGCGCCTGGACCGCGACAGCGAAGGCTTGCTGTTGCTGACCAATGATGGCCAGTTGCAAGCGCGGATTGCCGATCCCAGGCACAAGCTGGCAAAAACCTACTGGGTGCAGGTCGAGGGTGAGCCGACGCCTGCGCAGTTGCAGCGCCTGCGCGACGGTGTCGAACTCAATGATGGCCCGACACTGCCGGCCCAGGCGCGTCAGCTCGACGAGCCTCAGCTTTGGCCGCGCAACCCGCCGGTGCGTTTTCGCAAGAGCGTGCCGACCAGCTGGCTGGAGTTGGTGATCAAGGAAGGGCGCAACCGCCAGGTGCGGCGCATGACCGCCGCCGTCGGCCTGCCGACCCTGCGCCTGGTTCGGGTGCGGATCGGCGACTGGACGTTGGACGGCCTGGAGCAGGGGCAGTGGCGGGAAGTGCCGGCCAGGCGCTAGACGCCTTCGATATAGCCGATCACCACGCTTTTGATGATGAAGGCGAGTACACCCAGGCCCAGGACGAAAAACAGAATGAAGGTGCCGAACTTGCCGGCCTTGGATTTCTTCGCCAGGTCCCAGACGATGAAACCCATGAAACCAATCAGGATGGTGACCAGGATGGTCATCATCCACTCTTCGAACAACGCAGGATCCATCGATATTCTCCGGCAAAGTTGAGGCGCGCAATTATACGCCCCACTTGCCGGTCTGACTAACGCAGGTGCGTCAACGGTAGTTCGGTGCTGGCCAGCACCTGGTTGAGCACGAAGCTGGAGCGCACGCTGGTCACCCCTTCGATGCGGGTCAGGTGCCCCAGCAGCAGCTTCTGGTAGTGGTCCATGTCCGGCACCACGACCTTGAGCTGATAGTCGGCGTCCATCCCGGTCACCAGGCTGCATTCCAGCACCTGGGGCAGGCTGCGGATTGCGGCCTCGAAGGTCTCGAAGCGCTCGGGGGTGTGGCGATCCATGCCGATCAGTACATAGGCGGTGAGACTCAGGCCGAGCTTCTTGCGGTCGAGCAGGGCGACCTGGCGCGCGATGTAGCCATCGTCTTCCAGCTGCTTGACCCGCCGCGAACAGGGCGAAGGTGACAGGCCGATGCGTTCGGCCAGTTCCTGGTTGGAGATGCGCGCGTCGCGCTGCAATTCGGCCAGAATGCTCAGGTCGTAACGGTCCAGTTTGCTCATGGATCATGCCTTTTCTGTTTCGATTGCGTTGAATTATCAATCCTTAGGTAAAAATTGCGCAAGTGCTATTTGAATGAGCAATCTTAGCAATCATCTGTCGTCGCCGCAGACGTATGCTTATACCCAGAATCACTGCCCGGACATCAGTCCAGTGCAGCTGGCCCAATCAGGGCAGCTGCGGCCAGCAACCCAACAGGGTTGCGCTCGGCCCCCGGGCTACACACTGTTTACCCAACAGCGTGAGGTGAGCCGGCGTCACAAGCGCCGAGCACGGACAAAATTCTCGAAGGGAGACCACTGGTCTCCCTTTTTTATGCCTGCGATTTTTCATTCAGCTGCCGATAACCTGTGGTCATTCAAGGGTCCGGGAGAAACAGCATGATGTCGTGCATCTGGCGTCTGGCCGCAGCGGGTTTGCTGTGCGCTGGCGTCAATGGGCAGGTACTGGCCGACGGGCAGGGCGGCTCGCCCCTGCAGTCGCGTCCCGATGAAGTGCGTCAGACCCAACCGCCGCGCACCGGTTATTACGAGGATATTCCCCGGCGTGAGCATGGCTACCGGCCCGGGCATGTCATCGATCGATTCGCCGACCCGTACTGGCGGGTACCCTATGCCGGGCAAGACTACTTCTATTCCAATGGCTACTGGTATCGCCCGCAGGGGCCGCGCTACGTGGTGGTGACACCGCCCTACGAGCTGATGGTCTATCCAGCCTCCGGACAGAGTCCACGGCAACTGGACCGTGACCGCTATGAGTGCCATCGCTGGGCGGTGCAGCAGACCGGCTTCGACCCGGCGTCGGCGCGCCATGCACCGGCGGCGCAGGTGATGGACAACTACCGGCGGGCCCAGGGGGCCTGCCTGAACGGCCGGGGCTACAGCGTCATGTAGGGGCTACAAGAAGCTGTAGGCATCAAGGTACGGGGTCGGCGTGCACCAGCACTTCGGCTCGCGGAAACTTGCCATGAATCGCCGCAGCGGCCTGGTCACACAGTGCATGGGCCTGGGTCAGCGGCAGGTCGCCGGGTAGCTCCAGGTGCACCTGGACGAACCAGTGGCTGCCTGAAACCCGCGTGCGCAGGTCATGGGCGCCGCGTACGCCGGGCACGCTGCAGGCCAGCGCGAGCATCTGCTCGCCGATGTCGCCAGGCAGTTCCTGGTCCATCAGGATCGCCGTACTTTCCCGGGCGATCTGCAGGGCACTCCAGAGAATGTACACCGCAATGCCCAGGCCAAAGACGGCATCCAGTTGCGGCCAGCCGACCCGCGCCAGTACCAGGGCGACCAGGATGCTGCCATTGAGCAGCAGGTCGGAGCGGTAGTGCAGCGAGTCGGCCCGCACCGCCGTGGAGCCGGTTATGCGGATCACCCGGGCCTGGAGCATCAGCAAGGCCGCCGTCAGCCCCAGCGACAGCAGCATCACCGCGATGCCGATGGCGGTATCGCCCAGAGGCTGCGGATGCTGCAGACGTTCCACCGCCTGCACGCCGATCAGCACCGCACTGACGCCGATGAACAGCGCCTGGGCCATGCCGGCCATGGCCTCGGCCTTGCCGTGGCCATAGCGGTGGTCATCGTCGGCCGGGCGCAAGGCGTAGTGCACCGCCAGCAGGTTGAGAAAGGACGCGACGCCATCGAGCGCCGAGTCGGTCAGACCGGCCAGCAGGCTCACCGAACCGCTGAGCCACCAGGCCAGGGCCTTGGCCAGGATCAGGATACTGGCCACCGCCAGCGAGGCACGGGTGGCCAGGCGCAGCAGGCGTTGATGTTCGGCCGAAGGGATCATGCTGCCGTGGGCGTCCTGTGCAAGGTCAGGCGGCGGGCTTGATGCCGTACATCGCCAGCTGTTCGACGCTGCCCTTGTGCTGGATCAGGCGCGGGTCGTTCAGGGGCAGGCGCTGGCCCAGTTCGCTTTCGAGGATAGCCTGCAGCTTGCCGTTGTCGACCTTGCCGTCGGCGCTGATCGCTTCGTTGAGTTTCTCCGGAGCGATCTGTGCAGTGGTGCCGCCCGGCAGGTAGATGGCGCCGGTGGCGAAGTCGACGGCAAAGGCGATCAGCCCCGGAATCACGTAGAACAGGATGCCGATGGCATCGAGGGCCGCGACCACCGGGTCGATCTTGCCTTCGATCTGACCGCGCCGGTCAGGGAAGAAAATAGTGCCGCAGGCCGTCAGTTGGGTCAGCAGGGTGGTGACCAGGACGCCGCCGATGACGCGGGAGGGAATACGCATGGAAATCTCCGGTATGAAGGTCACAACGATACAGGCAAAGAGCCGGTATCTACAGCTAAGACCATGATAGAGCAGGCTCGGTTCGCCGTTATACTCGGCGCATTGTTTGAGGGCCACCATGATTTCGTTACCGATCGATGCCGTACTGCCAGCCTTGCGCCACGCCTTGAATCAGCGCCACGAGGCGGTGCTCGAGGCGCCTCCGGGCGCCGGCAAGACCACCCGGGTTCCCCTGGCCCTGCTCGATGAGCCGTGGCTGCAGGGCCAGAAGATCCTGATGCTCGAACCGCGCCGGCTGGCCGCGCGCGCGGCTGCCGAACGACTGGCCAGCGAGTTGGGCGAGCAGGTGGGGCAGACCGTCGGCTACCGCATTCGCCTGGACAGCAAGGTCGGCCCCGATACCCGCATCGAGGTGGTGACCGAAGGCATCCTGACCCGCCGCCTGCAGGCAGACCCTGCGCTGGAAGGGGTGGGCTTGCTGATTTTCGACGAATTTCACGAACGTAGCCTGGACGCCGACCTGGCCCTGGCGCTGAGCCTCAATGGCCGTGAACTGTTGCGTGACGAGCCGCCGCTGAAGATCCTGCTGATGTCGGCGACGCTGGAAGGCGAGCGCCTGTCGAACCTGCTCGATGATGCGCCGGTGGTCAGCAGTGAAGGGCGCATGTACCCGGTCGACATCCGCTGGGGACGGCCCTTCCAGCCGGGCGAGTACATCGAGCCACGGGTGGTCGACTGCGTGCTGCAGGCCATCGCCGACGAGTCCGGCAGCCTGCTGGTGTTCCTCCCCGGCCAGGCCGAGATCCGCCGCGTGCACCAGTCGTTGCAGGAAGCGGTGGGCGAACGTGCGGACATTCTCTTGTGCCCCTTGCATGGCGAGCTGGACCTCGCTGCCCAGCGTGCGGCCATTGACCCGGCGCCGGCCGGCCAGCGCAAGGTGGTGCTGGCGACCAATATCGCTGAAACCAGCCTGACCATCGACGGTGTGCGTGTGGTGGTCGATGCCGGGCTTGCGCGGGTGCCGCGCTTCGACCCGGGCAGCGGCATGACCCGCCTGGACACCCAGCGTATTTCCCGCGCCAGCGCCACCCAGCGTGCCGGCCGGGCCGGGCGTCTGGAACCGGGGGTGTGCTATCGCCTGTGGTCGGAGGCCCAGCACGAACAACTGGCCGCCTATGGCAGTGCCGAGATCCTTCAGGCCGACCTCGCCGGCCTGGCCCTGCAACTGGCCCGTTGGGGCGTCACACCGGACCAGTTGAGCTGGCTCGACCAGCCACCCTCGGCCGCCTACGCCCAGGCGCTGGACCTGTTGCAGCGGCTGGGGGCGTTCAAACCCGATAGTCGCGATGCCCTCACGGCCCATGGCCAGGCGATGGCCGAACTGCCCGCTCATCCGCGTATCGCCCACCTGCTGTTGCGCGGCCAGGACCTGGGGCTGGCGGACATGGCCTGCGATGTCGCCGCCTTGCTCGGCGAGCGCGACATCCTGCGTGGCGGCGGCGCCGACTTGCACAGTCGCCTGGCCCTGCTCAGCGGCGAGACCCGTGCGGTCCGGGGCGGGCAGGGCGGGGTGCAGCGAGCCCGACAACTGGCCCGGCAGTATCGTGGCCAGTTGCGTGGCAAGCCGGGTTCGGCGGTGGCCGATCCCGAGCATCCGCGCTGGCTGGGCGCCTTGCTGGCGCTAGCCTACCCGGACCGGGTCGCCCAGCAGCGGCGTGCCGGTGGCGGCGAGTACCGGCTGGCCAATGGCCGCGCGGCGCAGTTTGGCGAGCCCGATGCCTTGATGAAATGCCCGTGGTTGGTGATTGCCGACCTGGGCAGTCGCCAGGGGCAGCGCGAAGAGCGTATCTACCTGGCTGCCGAGTTCGACCCGAACCTGTTCGACGGCGTGCTGGCCGAACAGGTGCGCGCGTTCGATGTGCTGGATTGGGACGAACGCGAGAACGTGCTGCGTGCCGAGCGCCAGCGCAAGGTGGGTGAGCTGGTGCTCAGCCGTGAGCCCATGACTGGGCTCGACGAAGACGCCCGTGCCCGGGCGTTGCTGGACCTGGTCCGGCGCAAGGGCCTGGCGTTGTTGTCGTGGACGCCTGAACTGCGCCAGTGGCAGGCGCGCGTAGCCTTGCTGCGTCAGCTGGACCTTGCGGCGGGCAACAGCAGCGAATGGCCAGACCTGAGCGATGCCGCCCTGTTGGCGACGCTTTCGGACTGGCTGCAACCTTACCTGGGCAAAGTCACCCGCCTTAGCCATTTCGCCCAGCTCGACCTGGCTTCGATCCTGCGCAACCTGTTGCCCTGGCCGCTGCCCCAGCGCCTGGATGAATGGGCGCCGGTGCACCTCTGCGTCCCCTCGGGTTCGAACATCCGCCTGGACTACAGCGAAACGCCACCGATCCTTGCCGTGCGCCTGCAGGAACTGTTCGGCCTGGCCGATACTCCGCGCATCGCCCAGGGACGCCAGCAAGTGTTGCTGCACCTGCTGTCACCGGCACGTCGCCCGGTGCAGGTGACGCAGGACCTGGCCAACTTCTGGCGTACTACCTATGCCGAGGTGAAGAAGGACCTCAAGGGGCGCTATCCGAAGCACTACTGGCCGGATGACCCGCTGGTGGCCGAGGCCACGGCGCGGGCAAAACCCAGGGGCACCTGAAGACCAGGCCCTCAGGCCGCTGGCGGCTCGGCAGCGGTCTCGCTGATCAGCATGTACAGGCGGAACATCACCACCGTACTGAACAGTTGCAGGAAGCCGTTGAAGCTGTCGATGGCCAGTTGCACCAGCGACGATGGCTCGGGGACCAACATCTGGGTCAGACCGTCGATCAGCCACAGCGGCGCGAGCACGCCGAGGATGCAGGTGAGGATCCGCCAGAAGTTGCCGGTGGTCATCTGGAAACTTTCGCGCATGGCCGCCAGCGGCGGCAGGCCGCGCAGCACCAGCAGGTACTCGGCGAACACCAGGTTGACCATCACCCAGATCCCCGGAAGGATGAACAGCGCGGCGCCGGCCATGATCAGCAACGAACTGAGCATCACCATCAGGGCGAAGGACGGCCACAGGCGCAGGGCCATGGCCAGCAGGTTGCGCTTGAGCGGGGTGTAGCCGTTGCTGCGGGTATCGAGGTAGAGAATCAGGGCGGCGCTGTAGAGCGGGTAGAACAGCAGGCTGGCGAGCATGCCGTAGGCTTGCGACGCGTCCTTGCCCAGTTGCTGGTAGAGCAGGTGGGTGAAGAGCGCTTCGAGCACCACCAGCGGCAGGCAGAGCTGAGCGATGCTCAGCAGGTGGCGGCGGAAAAAGTACAGGGCGTCACGCAGAACACTGAGCGGATTCATCGGTCGATATCGCATTGAAAAAAGCAGGGCGTAACTTTAGCCCAGCCGTCCCTCAAGCTGAAGAAAGTTTCATCCGGCCTTGTGTTGAATCCGCAGGCCAGACGCCCCATTTTCAGTGAACCCGATTTTTCCGGCTGTGAATGAGGTTGCAATGAACAGTGAAGAACAAACCCTGATCGATGGCCTGTTCGGCCGACTCAAGCAGGCCGATGACCCGGCCGTCCCGCGCGATGCCCAGGCCCAGGCGCGCATCGCCGAGCACCTGCAGCAACAGCCGTCGGCACCCTATTACATGGCCCAGGCGATCCTGGTCCAGGAGGCCGCGCTCAAGCGCCTGGATGAGCAGAACAAGCAGCTGCAAGAGGAGCTGAAACAAGCCAGGGCCCAGCAGGCTCCCGCCAGCGCGCCGAGCACTGGCGGTGGCTTTCTTTCGAGCATCTTCGGCGGCGCCAGCCGTGACCCACAGCCGCAGCCGCAGCAGAACCCGGCTGCATCCAGTGGTGGCGGCTGGCGTGAACCTGCCCGTTCGTTCAACCCGCCGGGTGCGGCGCCCCAACGAGGATTCAACGCCGCACCTGCGCAGGCCTCGCGGGGTGGCGCCAGCAGTTTTCTCGGCGGCGCCTTGCAGACTGCCGCAGGCGTGGCCGGTGGGGTGATGCTCGCCCAGGGCATCAGCAGCCTGTTCAACCATCACTCGCAACCTGAAGAGGTGGCCGAGGTGATCAAGGAAGAACCGGCGCCGGCCAGCGACAACAGCGGTGGCTGGGGTGGCAACGACGAGCAGCGCCTGACCGCCGACAACGGTTATGACCAGGGTGGTTTCACGGACGCTGATTACGGCAACGACGACGGCGGCTTCTTCGACGGCGACGATACCTTCGTCTGACCGCGCATACCCGCACCGCCTCCAGGCTGGCATACTGGGCGCCGGAACGGCCCCGGTATGCGGCGGCCGGCAACAGCGCCCCGGCGCCAAGAGGACGAGCGGTGAAGAAGATCGCGGTATTCGCCGATGTGCAGAACCTCTACTACACCGTGCGCCAGGCCTATGGCTGCCACTTCAACTATGCGGCGCTGTGGGCCGATATCAGCCAGCGCGGGCAGATCGTCGAAGCGGTGGCCTACGCCATCGACCGTGGTGACAGCAAGCAGCAGCAGTTCCAGCAGATCCTGCGCAACCTCGGTTTCACGGTCAAACTCAAGCCCTACATCCAGCGTAGCGACGGCTCGGCCAAGGGCGACTGGGACGTGGGTATCACGTTGGATGTGATCGATGCTGCCGCACGGGTCGACGAGGTGGTGCTGGCCTCCGGCGACGGAGACTTCGACCTGTTGCTCGAACGGGTCATCAGCCGCCATGGCATCGAAGCGGTGGCCTACGGCGTGCCGGGCCTGACCGCCAACTCACTGATTCGCGCCGCCAGCCGCTACGTGCCCATCGAGGGCAGCTTGCTGCTCAAGCACTAGGTTTTATCGAGGTTATCTTTTGGAACGTATAGCGGTCATCGACTTTGAAACCACCGGTATCTCACCGGGTACTGGCTGCCGGGCCACCGAAGTGGCAGTGGTCATGCTCGAACGCGGGCGCATTGTCGAGCGTTACCAGAGTCTGATGAACGCCGGGCTGCCGGTGCCGGCCTTCGTCGCCGGCCTGACCGGCATCACCACGGCCATGCTGCGCAGCGCCCCACCCATTGCCCAGGTGATGAATGAGGTGGCCGATTTTGTCGGTGACACCCCGTTACTGGCGCACAACGCCTCGTTCGACCAGAAGTTCTGGGACTATGAGCTGGCGCAGATCGGCCGAAGCCGCAGCCAGCGTTTCGCCTGTTCGATGCTGCTCGCCCGGCGCCTGTTGCCGGCGGCGCCCAACCACAAACTGGGCACCCTGACCCGCTGGGCCGGCCTGCCGGACACCGGCACCGCGCACCGGGCCATGGCCGATGCGCAAATGGCCGCCAACCTGGCCCAGCACCTGGCCGGGCGCCTGCGCGAGCAGGGCGTCAACGGGGTCTCCCACCAGCTGTTCTGCAGCCTGCAGAAAGTCCCCGCGGCGAAGATCGGCGAAGCGCTCAAGGCCTATCGCTAGGCCTTCTTGCCGTTGTGCTCCAGGTGGCCCAGCGGCAGACGCCGCTCCACGGCGCTGGAGAGAATGATCGAGGTCTTGCTGAAGCCGAACTGGGCGACCCGGTTGATCAGCTCTTCCAGTTCCGGCATCGAACCCACCGCAGCTTGCATGATCACGCACGGATCGCCGGTGACCCGATGGCATTCGGTCAGTTGCGGGATCTGGGTGAGTTCTTCGTAGGTCTTCTGGTTGCCGTGGCTGGCCAGGCGCAGTTCGATGACGCACTGGATCGGCAGGCCGATCTTGTCCAGGTCGACCTTGGCCTGGTACCCGGTAATGACCCCACTGGCCTCAAGCTTGGCGACCCGTTCGGCGACGGCGGGCGCTGACAGATTGACCTTGCGCGCCAGTTCGGCGAAAGAGGCGCGGCCGTTTTCCAGCAGGGCGCTGAGGAGCATGCGATCGTATTTGTCCATGGGCTACCGGCAGCGGGTTTGCAATCGAAGGTTTTGGGCCTTAAGAACCATTTTTTCAAAACTGTAAGGTTCATTTAAACAGGTTTTGTAACTTATGTTTACGGCCCTGCCTTTCTAAACTAATCCCCCGACAATCAGAATTCGAGCCTGCCATGCCTGCCTCTCGTCGCTTTCCCTTGGTATTGATCGGCGCCTTCCTGGCGTTGTACCTGGTCTGGGGTTCGACCTACCTGGTCATTCGCATTGGTGTCGAATCCTGGCCGCCGTTGTTGATGGCCGGGGTGCGCTTCGTCATCGCCGGTACCCTGTTGTACGGCTTCCTGCGCTGGCGCGGCGTGCCGGCACCGACCTGGCCGCAATGGCGTGCCGCCGGCATCATCGGTGTATTGCTGCTCAGTTGCGGCAACGGTGGCGTGACCCTGGCCGAACATGCCGGCGTGGCCTCCGGCGTCGCCGCCCTGGCGGTGGCGACGGTGCCGCTGTTCACCCTGCTGTTCGGGCTGTTCTGGGGCCAGCGCAATACACGCCTGGAATGGGCGGGGATTTTCCTCGGGCTGATCGGCATTGCCATGCTCAACCTGGGCTCCAACCTGCAGGCCAGCCCCATGGGCGCGGCGCTGATCCTGTTCGCGGCGGCCTCCTGGGCCTTCGGCTCGGTCTGGAGCAAGAGTCTGCCACTGCCCCAGGGCGCGATGGCCAGTGCCGCGGAAATGCTCGTCGGCGGCGCCGCCCTGTTGCTGGGCAGCGCCCTGAGTGGTGAACGCATGACCCAGATGCCCACGGCGGCCGGCTGGGGCGCCTTGGCTTACCTGGTGTTCTTCGGCTCGATCCTGGCGTTCAGCGCCTACATGTACCTGCTCAAGCACGTGCGCCCGGCGGCGGCCACCAGCTATGCCTACGTCAACCCGGCGGTGGCGGTATTGCTGGGCATCCTGTTTGCCGGCGAGCAGATCGGTTTCGAGGAGTGCGTGGCCATGGCGGTCATCATCGGCGCGGTGGTGCTGATCGGCCTGCCGCAGTGGCGCAAGCCGACGACCGAGCCTGCCAAGGTTGAAGTGCAGCAGGTGCGCGAAGCTCAGAAGGCGCGTAAGCAACCGGTGAAGGACGTTTGTCAGGAAGGCGCAGGCGGAACAAGGTAAACTGCCGCCATTGCTGAAATCCCCTGACGGTATTGCCATGACATTCGCCAAACTCGGCCTGATTGAACCCTTGCTGCGCGCGCTCGAGCGCCTGGACTACAACACCCCGACGCCGGTCCAGGCCCAGGCGATTCCTGCCGTGTTGGCCGGCCGTGACCTGATGGCCGCAGCCCAGACCGGCACCGGCAAGACGGCGGGTTTCGCCTTGCCGCTGCTGCAGCGCCTGACCCTGGAAGGCGCCCAGGTGGCCAGCAACTCGGTTCGCGCCCTGGTGCTGGTGCCGACCCGCGAGCTGGCCGAGCAGGTGCACACCAATATCCGTGAATACGCCGAGCATCTGCCGCTGCGCACCTATGCAGTGTATGGCGGGGTGAGCATCAACCCGCAGATGATGAAGCTGCGCAAGGGCATCGACCTGCTGGTGGCCACGCCCGGGCGTCTGCTCGACCTGTTCCGCCAGAACGCGGTGAAGTTCAACCAGCTGCAGGCCCTGGTGCTCGACGAAGCCGACCGCATGCTCGACCTGGGCTTTGCCGAGGAACTGCGCTCGGTCTATGCCGCCTTGCCTGCGCGCCGCCAGACCCTGCTGTTCTCGGCCACCTTCTCCGATGAGATCCGTATGCTGGCCGGGCAGACCCTCAACGACCCGCTGAGCATCGAAGTCAGCCCGCGCAACGTCACCGCCAGCACGGTCAAGCAGTGGATCGTGCCGGTGGACAAGAAGCGCAAACCGGAGCTGTTCAGCCACCTGCTGCGCAAGCAGCGCTGGAAGCAGGTGCTGGTGTTCGCCAAGACCCGCAACGGTGTCGACCAACTGGTCGAGCGCCTGCGTGGCCAGGGCGTGAACGCCGACGGCATCCATGGCGACAAGCCCCAGGCCACCCGCCAGCGCGCCCTGGACAGTTTCAAGGCCCGCGAGATCCAGATCCTCGTGGCCACCGACGTGGCGGCGCGCGGCCTGGATATCGACGACCTGCCGCTGGTGGTCAACTTCGACCTGCCGATCGTGGCCGAAGACTATATCCACCGGATTGGCCGCACCGGTCGTGCCGGTAACAGCGGCGAGGCGATCTCGCTGGTGTGTGCCGATGAAGTGCAACTGCTGTCGGCCATCGAAACCCTGACTCGCAAGACCCTGCCGCGTCATGAAGAGCCGGACTTCATCCCCGATCACCGGGTGCCGATGACCGATGCCAATGGCCAGGTGCTGAAGAAGCCGAAGAAACCGAAGAAGCCCAAGGAAAGCAGCAGCAAGCGCAGCCTCGGGCGCTGGATGGACAGTGCCGAGAGCTCGGCGCCGGCACCGGCGGCCAAGCCGGTGCGCAAGGTGCCGACCTTCAACACCGGGCCGCGCAAGCGCAAGCCTTGAGGTCGTCGGGGCCGCTGTGCGGCCCATCGCAGGCTTCGCCAGCTCCCACGGGGATCAGTGATGATTCAGGGACTGTGGGAGCTGGCGAAGCCTGCGATGAATACACCGCGTTCCTTACGGCTTGAGCCACTCCAGCACTCCGAACCCCGCCTTGCGCCCACTGGCGAAGCAGGCGGTCAGCAGATAGCCGCCGGTCGGCGCCTCCCAATCAAGCATCTCGCCGGCGCAGAACACGCCCGGTAAGGCCTTGAGCATCAGGTGCTGATCCAGCGCCTCGAAAACCACCCCGCCGGCACTGCTGATCGCTTCATCCAGCGGGCGAGGGCGCACCAGTTCGATTGGTAGCGCCTTGATCGCCCGGGCCAGCAAGGCCGGATCGGCGAAGGTCTGCGCATCGGTCAATTCACGCAGCAAGGCCGCCTTGACCCCATCCAGGCCCAGTTGGCTGTGCAGGTGCTTGGCCATCGAACGCGAGCCGCGTGGCTTGGCCAGGGCTTTCTGGATGTTATCCACAGCCCGGTTGGGCAGCAGGTCGAGCAGCACGGTGGCGCTGCCGGCGCGGTTGATGGCTTCACGGATCTGCGCCGACCAGGCATACACCAGGCTGCCTTCAAGGCCCTGGGCGGTGACGATGCACTCACCCAAACGCGGCGTCTGGCCGGCAACGCTCAAGGCGATGTTCTTCAGCGGGGCGCCGGCAAACTTGTCCTTGAGCAGCGCGCTCCAGGCCTGCACCTCGAAACCACTGTTGGCCGCTTGCAAGGGCGCGACCTGTACGTTTTTATCCACAAGCCAGGGCAGCCACGCCGCATCGGAACCCAGGCGCGCCCAGCTGCCGCCGCCCAGGGCCAGCACCGTGGCGGCCGGGTTGAGTGCCAGTTCGCCCTGTGGATAACTGATCCGCAGGCTGCCATCGGTATTCCAGCCGAGCCAGCGATGACGGGTGTGGATAACTACGCCGGCATCACGCAGGCGCTTGAGCCAGGCGCGCAGCAGCGGCGCGGCTTTCATGTCGCGCGGGAAGACCCGTCCGGAACTGCCGACAAAGGTTTCGATGCCCAGGCCGTGAATCCACTGGCGCAAGGCATCGGCGTCGAAGCCTTCGAGCAGACCGGCGATTTCACCGGCACGCTCGGCATAGCGCGAAATGAAGGCCGGGTAGGGCTCGGAGTGGGTGATGTTCATGCCGCCGACCCCGGCCAGGAGGAATTTGCGTCCCACCGACGGCATGGCGTCGTACAGGTCCACGGCATGCCCGGCCTGACTCAGCACTTCGGCGGCCATCAACCCGGCCGGCCCGCCTCCGATAATGGCAACGTGTAGGCGGTCGGCGGAGCGGGTGTCGGTCATGGTCGGCTGCAAGCTGGAAAAAAGAGCCGGCATTCTACCCTAGCGAGGCGTGCGGAAACACTGAGCAAAAAATGAACAGCTGCCTCAACCCCAGGTAAACAAAGGGCTGGAGTGGTTTTCACGCAGGTTATCCACAGGCGGCTCCACAGTCATTGTGAGTAACCCAGCACCCGGCTGGCACTGTGGTGAAGGATGCCATGGCGACGGGCCAGGGCCTGGCGGTCCTTGCTGTAGCCGCCACCGATCACCCCGACCACCGGGATGTCCCGGCCCAGGCACTGGCGCAGCACATGCTCGTCGCGGGCGGCGACCCCTTCATCGGTCAGTTGCAGGTAGCCCAGGGCGTCGTCCTTGTGCACATCGACGCCGGCGTCATAGAGCACCAGGTCTGGCCGGTACAGGGGCAGCAGGTAGTTCAGGGCGTCTTCGACCACCTTCAGGTAGGCCTGGTCACCCATGCCCCGCGGCAGGGGGATGTCCCAGTCGCTGCGGGCCTTGCGTGCCGGAAAATTCTGTTCGCAATGCAACGACACGGTGATGGCGTCCGGAGTGTCGTGGAGGATGCGCGCGGTGCCGTCGCCCTGATGGACGTCGCAATCGAAGATCAGCACCCTGTGTACCCGGCCGGCCTCCAGCAGGTAATGGCTGATCACTGCCAGGTCATTGAAGATGCAGAAGCCGGCCGGATGATCGTAGTGGGCATGATGGGTGCCGCCGGCCAGGTGGCAGGCGATGCCATGTTGCAGTGCCTGCTCGGCGGCCAGCAGCGAGCCGCCCACCGCCCGCACGGTACGCCGCGCCAGGGCTTCGCTCCAGGGCAGGCCGAGGCGACGCTGGTCTTCGCGGGACAACTCGCCGTTCATGTAACGCTCGATGTAATCGCGGTCATGGGCCAGGGCGAGGATATCGTTGGGGCAGATTTGGGGGCGCAGCAGGGCCTGGTCGGTGGTCAGGCCGCTGTCGACCAGGTGGTCGCGCAACAGGCGGAACTTGTCCATCGGAAAGCGGTGCTCGGCGGGAAACGCCGGGCTGTAGTCGTCGTGATAGATCAGCGGCAGGGGCATGGCAGGTTCTTGACCGGGACAGAAGACGATCTTGCCAGTTGCCCGGGCCCTTGCGCTACCTTGTAAGCAGGTCGACGACTTCAACCACGGGTGAACTGACGATGCTGGCTTCCTGGACATTCTGGGCCGTGCTCTCTGCGGTGTTCGCGGCGCTGACCGCGATCTTCGCCAAGGTCGGCATCAGTGGTATCAATTCCGACTTCGCCACCCTGTTGCGTACCGTGGTGGTGCTGGTCAGCCTGGCGCTGATTCTCTATGCCACCGGCCAGTACCAGTCGCTGAGCGATATCCCGGCGCGCAGCTACCTGTTCCTGGTGCTCTCCGGGCTGGCCACGGGGGCTTCCTGGATCTGCTACTTTCGCGCCCTGCAACTGGGCCAGGCCTCCCAGGTCGCCCCTGTGGATAAACTCAGCGTGGTACTGGTCGCCGTGCTCGGGGTGACCCTGCTCGGCGAGAAGCTCGACCTGCGCCAGTGGGCGGGCATCAGCCTGGTCACTCTTGGCGTAGTGCTGCTGGCATGGCGCTGATGGCGATCGCCTGCGGTGTGCTTGTCGAGCGCCTGGCAGGTGCTTGCAGGGCCTCTCGCCCGTAGAAAAAACAACGCGGTCAGCCAGGTGGTCAGCCAGACGAAAATACCGGCCCAGAACGTGTGCGACATGTAGTGCCAGCCCTGGAGTACTCGGGTCGTACCATAGACCAGGCCCAACAGCAGGATCGTGATCAGCAGGGTGCGTGCGTGTTGCCAGCGATGACGCCGGGCGACGAAGTACAGTGCCAGCAGGGTAAAGCCGCTGGAGGCGTGGCCACCTGGCCAGCAGCGCCCGTCCCCGGCCTTGTCGAGCCAGGAGAAGTGTTCGAACCACTCGGTGCGCAGCTGTGTGCCGCCGTACAGGGTGGTCTCCACCGGGCAGTACACGCTGGTGTGGCTCTTGAGGTAGTGAATGACCGTGGTGCACAAGGCGAAGGCCACGACCACGAAGAGGAAGTCACGCCGATGCCGGGTGCTCAAGCGCAACAGCGGGGCAATCCGCGATTTCTCCAGCACAGGGTTATGGGCGAGCCGGGGGGACCTGGCCAGGCGCGGCCAGACGAATGACAGCAGCGCGCCGATGATTGCCGCCTCGCCAGTCCAGTTCGGCAGGATTCGCGGCCACTTGTGGGTGACCTTCTCGAACCACTGGTCGTGCAGCAACGGGAACTGGCCAGTGGCCGGATCGAGCAGCAGGTTGCTGATCCAGCGGTCCAGGTGCGTCAGGTCGAACATCAGGAACACGACAACCGCGAGCAACAACGGGATGCCCAGGTTGACCAGGTAGAAGGCCTTGCGTGAAGCGCTTTGCATGCTCACGTCCTTGTACTGTCCACGAGCTTTTGCCACTCGCTGGCGTTCATCTGGCCCAGGATTCGCGGCTTGCCATTGGCAGCCACTGAAATGAACAGGGCGCTGGCATACTCGGCGGAGCGCAGGGCCCCCGGCACGTTCAACTGGCGCTCCATGTGGTCGATGCAGCCACTGTGGGTCACCAGTACCAGATTGTGCGCCGGTGCCTTGTGCGCGAGGGCCGTGCTGGCAAAGTCTTCGTCGCACGCTTGCACCCAGTCCTGGGTACCGATGGCTTTGCCGAAGATGAAGTGAGCGGTCTGACGGGTCCTGACCGCCGGGCTGCTAAAGACATCGGCGTCGTTCAACCCCAGTTGCAGTAGGCCGTTGCCGACGTCCCGGGCAGCCTGGCTGCCGGCTACGGTGATACCCGTCGGATCACCCAGGCAAGGGGTGGTCGAGCGATCACAGCGTTCGGCGTGACGGATCAGTACGATCACCGAACCCTTGGCCCATGCCTTGTAGACCCCACGGCTGTGCATTTGCGTATCGCTACTCAGGTCCACAATGCGCGTTTTCGTTGAGGCCCATGTGGTAAGGGAGGCCAGTGCCAGCAAGATGCACAGGCCGATGAGTTTCGTTTTGCCAGTCAGTTGGCGTCGTCGCTCGGGTGTTGGCGGGGTGGTGGTGTGAGCTTCGCTTGGCAACATGCTGCTACTCCATGACGCGGAATCAGATCGGGTGGCAGCCGGGCGGGGCAGGTACCACAAGAGTGGCGGCACTCTAGGGGGCGAGCCGTGGACAGCAGGTGAAGCAGATGTGAAAAATATCTTCGTGGTTTCCTCCGGTCTGATCGCTCGCTTTCTTGCACCTGCCTACGCTGTAATCATCCCGGTGATGGACTGAGGAGCGGTGAATGACCCCCATACTTGAACTGGAGAGCGCGCGACTGCTACTGCGCCAATGGCAGGACGACGACCTTGGCGAGTTCGCGGCCCTGTGTGCCGACCCCCACGTCATGCGCTATTTCCCAGCGCCCATGACACGCCTGGAAAGCGCCGCTCTGATCGGCCGCATCCGTGGCCATTTCAACGAATACGGTTTCGGCTTATGGGCCCTGGAGCGCAAGGACAGTGGCGCCTTCATCGGCATGACCGGACTGCTGAATGTCAATTTCGATGCCGACTTCACCCCGGCGGTGGAGATCGGCTGGCGCCTGGCGCGCCGGCACTGGGGGCTGGGGTTCGCCAGCGAGGCGGCCTGGACCAGCCTGCGTTGCGCCTTCGCCCAGTTGGGCCTGGAACAGGTGGTGTCGTTCACCACCGAGAGCAACCTGCCGTCGCAGAAAGTCATGCAGGCCATCGGCATGCAGCAGGACATCGATGGCAGCTTCATGCATCCGAAACTGCCCGAGGGTCATCCCCTGCGTGCCCATGTGCTGTACCGCATCTCTCGCGCCCAGTGGCAACAGACCTTGCGTGGCTGAATGGCACAACATAGGGGTGAGCGATGACAAACCCTGTATTATTTGCCCAGGTGCGCATCGCTTTGGAGAATCTTGAATGAGCCACGTGTTGGACGATCTGGTTGACCTGTTGAGTCTGGAAGCCATCGAGGAAAACCTGTTCCGCGGGCGAAGCCAGGACCTGGGCTTTCGTCAGCTGTACGGCGGTCAGGTACTGGGGCAGTCGCTGTCGGCCGCCAGCCAGACGGTCGAAGAGGCGCGTCACGTGCATTCCCTGCACGGCTACTTCCTGCGCCCGGGCGATGCGACGATGCCGGTGGTCTATTCGGTTGATCGCGTGCGTGACGGCGGCAGCTTCAGTACCCGGCGGGTGACGGCGATCCAGAAAGGCCAGCCGATCTTTACCTGCAGCGCCTCGTTCCAGTACGACGAGGAAGGTTTCGAACACCAGACGCAGATGCCGAACGTGGTTGGCCCGCAGAACCTGCCGTCGGAAGTGGAACTGGCCCAGCGCATGGCCGACCGCCTGCCCGAGTCGATCCGCGACAAGATGCTGTGCGCCAAGCCGATCGAGATGCGCCCGGTGACCGAGGAAGACCCCTTCAACCCCAAGGTGGGCGACCCGGTGAAGTACATCTGGTTCCGCGCCGATGGCAACCTGCCGGACGTGCCGGCGCTGCACAAGTACATGCTCGCCTACGCCTCGGATTTCGGCCTGCTGACCACTTCGCTGCTACCCCACGGCAAATCGGTGTGGCAGAAGGACATGCAGGTCGCCAGCCTCGACCATGCCCTGTGGTTCCACGGCAACCTGCGGGCCGACGAATGGCTGCTGTATGCCATGGACAGCCCCTGGGCCGGCAATGCCCGCGGCTTTTCCCGCGGCAACATCTACAACCAGGCCGGGCAACTGGTGGCCTCGTCCTGCCAGGAAGGCCTGATCCGTCAGCGCAAGGACTGGGCATGAGCCTCCAGGACATCCGTCACTGGGTCTTCGACATGGATGGCACCCTGACGGTGGCCGTGCATGACTTTGCCGCCATCCGCGAGGCGCTGGAGATTCCGCCAGGCGACGACATCCTCACCCATCTGGCCGCCTTGCCCGCGGCAGAGGCGGCGGCCAAGCACGCCTGGTTGCTGGAGCACGAACGCGATCTGGCGATCGGCTCGACGGCAGCGGTCGGGGCGGTTGAGCTGGTGCGCGAGCTGGTTGCCCGTGGTTGCCAGCTGGGCATCCTCACCCGCAATGCCCGTGAGCTGGCGCATGTCACGCTTGAAGCCATTGGCCTTGCGGACTGCTTTGCCGAGCAGTACGTGCTGGGCCGCGACGAAGCACCGCCCAAGCCGCACCCCGGTGGCTTGCTGAAACTGGCCGATGCCTGGTCGGTGGCGCCCGGGGAAATGGTCATGGTCGGTGACTACCGTTTCGACCTCGACTGCGGCAAGGCGGCGGGTACCAGGACCATCCTGGTCAACCTGCCGGACAACCCCTGGCCGGAGCTGGCGGATTGGCATGCGGCGGATTGCCGGGCGTTGCGGGTGTTGCTCACGTCGTAGCGGCTTGGCATCTGTAGCCGCAGCCTCGTGCCTCGGCAGCGGCTACAGGGTGTTGGCGTTCAGAAGCCATCGCCGGCGCTGCCGGCTCCCACAGGACTTCGCTGCGCACCGCCCGCCTGCGATCGACTGCGCAGCAGTCGCAATGCCTCTACGACCGCTTCGCAGCCTGGCGGCAGCGGCTACAGCGCAATCCTCAGAAATCCCAGCGGGTCGTCAGCATCAGGTTGCGCGGCTCGCCGTAGTAGGTGGTGTCGAAGTTGCCCAGTCCGGTCAGGTAGCGTTTGTCGAAGACGTTGTTGGCGTTGAGGGTGAAGCTCAGGTGCTCGTCATACTGATAGCGGCTCATCAGGTCGACCAGGGTGTAGCCGCCTTGCTTGATGTAGGTGTAATCATTCACCGCACCGCTGTAGATCTTGCCGTAGAACGCGCTCTGCCAGTTCACGCCGCCACCGACCGTAACCTTGTCGAGCACGCCCGGCAGGCGGTAGGTGGTGAACAGCCGCACCAGGTGCTCAGGCTTGCTGGTGCTCATCGGGAAGCCGTACATGCGTTGCTCGTCGGCATCGCGGGTGCGGGCGTAGGTGTAGCCGGCCGAGAGGTTCCAGCCTTCTTGCAGCTCGCCGGCGATTTCCAGTTCCACGCCTTTGGTGGTCGCCCCGCTGACAGCCTTGTAGATGCCTTCGTTGGTCGCCGGATTGGTGCCGACCGATTCGGCCACGTTGTCCTGTTCGATGCGGAACACTGCCAGGCTGGCATTGAGCCGGCCGTCGAAGTAGGCCGCCTTCAGACCGGCTTCGTAGCTGTCGCCTTCAACCGGGTCGAGGGTGACGCCGTTGACGTCCTTGTTGGTTTGCGGCTGATAGATCGAGGTGTAGCTGGTGTACACCGAGTAGGTGTCGTCCAGGTCATACACGACGCCGGCATAGGGGGTGACCACGCCGTGCTGTTTGTAGCTGGCCGAGTTGTCCTGGAAGTTCGGGTTCAGGCCGTCGTAGTCGTAGTCGTCGTGGTACTTGAAGGTGCTGACCCGGCTGCCGAGGATCACCGAGAGTTCGTCGGTAGGTCGCAGACGGGTGGCGATGTAGGCGCCGGTCTGGCTCTTCTTCTGTTCGTACTTGCCGTTCTTCGGGAAGTCCGGCACGCCGATGTGGCCGTTCCAGTCGAAGATGCTGCCTGGCACCATGGCGAATTCGCTGGTGTCCCAGGTGCTGCCGGTCTGGCGCGAGTAGGAAGCGTTGTAACCGACCACCAGGTCATGCTGGCGGCCGAACAGACTGAACGGGCCGGAGAGGTTCAGGTCGGCGCTGTTCTGCACCCGATGGCCTTCCCAGCGGCCCCAGTAGAAGAACATGCCTTCGCCGGCGCGGTCCGGTGAGCCACCGCTGGCCGAGGCCAGGCGGGTGTCGTGGTCGCTCTGCAACTGGTTGAGGCTGAGCTTGAGCGACCAGTCGTTGGCCAGTGCCTGCTCGAGGGAGGCGAAGTAGGTGCGGTTCTGGAAGTCGCGGCGGCTCCAGTCGGCGCCCGGGTTGAACGAGCGGGAGAAGTCGGTGCGACCACCATCGCTGTAGTACACCGGGTTGCCGGTCCAGGAGGTGCCGCGCGGGGTGGTGTTCTGCTGGTCCATGCCTACGGTCAGCAGGGTATCGGGCGTGAGGTCGGCCTCAAGGATGCCGTAGTACACCTCTTTCTTCTGCTGGTAGTGGTCCTGGTAGCCCTGCCTGTCCTGTTGCGCGCCGACGAAGCGCCCGCGCAGGGTGCCACTGCTGTTCAGCGGCCCGGACACATCACCTTCGCCACGGTAGTCGTCCCAGCTGCCGGCACTGCCGCTGAGCGAAGCCTGGAACTGCGCGGTGGGTTTCTTGCGGATCAGGTTGACGGTGGCCGACGGATCACCGGAGCCGGTCATCAGGCCGGTCGCGCCCTTGAGGACTTCGACGCGGTCATAGATGGCCATGTCGACATGGGCGGTGCCTTCGCCATAGACACCGTCATAGATGGTGTTGACCCCGTCGTACTGGTAGTTGGTGATCACCAGGCCACGGCTGGAGAATTCGGTGCGGTCGCTGTCATAGGTCTGGGCCGAGACACCGGGGGTATTGCGCAGTACATCGGAGATGCTCTGGGCGCCCTGGTCGTCCATCAGTTGGCGGGTAACCACGGTGATCGACTGCGGTGTTTCACGGATCGACAGCGGTAGCTTGGTTGCGGTCCGTGACGCGCCGGTGGTGTAGGAACCGGTGTTCTCCGTGGTTTCACCCAGCAGCTGGCCGTTGATGCTGGTCGCGCCCAGTTCTACCGCGCCTTCGCTGCCCGTCGCCACCAGCACATAGCCGCCGTTGCTTTGGCGCTGGGCCTGCAGGCCGCTGCCCTGGAGCAGGCGTGCCAGGCCTTCTTCCACCGAATAGTTGCCCTGCAGGCCGGCCGATTGCCGGCCCTGGGTCTGGCGTGCATCGAAGGACAGGGTGATGTTGGCACGGGTGGCGAACAGGCTCAGGTTGGTGCCCAGCGGGCCCGGGGCAATCTGGAAATGGGTGCTGGCGCTCTGGGCCATGGCCTGGCCGGGCAGCAATGCCAGCAGGGGCACCGGTGCCAGGGTCAGGCCGAACAACGCCAGGTGGACGGCGCGAACCAGGGGGCGGGGCGCCCGTGGGCAAATGCGGGTCATGCAGGTTTTCCTTCGATTGGCTGGGCAGAGGGGGCAGCTGGATGGGCTGCTCTACCTGCGTAGCCGAATGAGAATGAAAATCGGCAACCCTCTTGCTGAAAATAGTCAGGCCGGTTCGATGCTCACCCAATAGCGCGTCAGGTACTTGACCTTGACGGGCAGGGACGCCGCGAGGTTTTCCAGGATGGTGTCGGTATCGTCGATGCGAAAGGCACCGGACAGGCGCAGATCGGCGATGCCCTCGGCGCAGCGCAACATGCCGGGACGGTAGCGGCGCAATTCACTGATGAAGTCGGCCAGGCGCCACTCGATCACGGTCAGCATGCCCTGGGTCCAGGCGCCGGTACCGGGGGCTACCGCGCTTGCCGGGGCGATGTGTTGATGATCGAAGCGCACCGCCTGACCGGCATCCAGGCGTAGCATCAGCTGCGGTTGATCCACCGGGCGTATCTCCACGGCATGTTGCAGCACGCTGACCCGGCTCACACCGTCTTCGCTGTGCACGCTGAAGCGTGTGCCCAGGGCGCGGACGCTGCCTTCGGCCGTTTGTACCAGGAAGGGACGGGTGGCCGGGTCGCTGGCGGTCTGCACCATGATTTCGCCCCGGTACAGGCGCAACCGACGGTGCTGGCCGTCAAAGTGGATATCCACGGCGCTGTCGGTGTTGAGCTCCAGCTGGCTGCCGTCGCTGAGCATGACCTTGTGGCGCTGGCCCTTGCCGGTACGCAGCTCGGCCATCAACGCCTGGGCCGGATTGCTGTCACGCACTGCCCAGCCGCTGGCACCGACAGCCAGGAGCATGGCCAGGGTCTTGAGCACGGCACGGCGACGGGCGCGCACGCCGGCCAGGGTCGGCAGGGCGACATCGGCGGGCAGGCTGCCCAGTTGCCGTTGCAGTTTTTCCACCCGTGCCCAGGCCTGGGCATGCGCCTGGCTTTTGCCCAGCCAGTCTTGCCAGGCCTGAAGCTGGGCGTCGCTGGGCTTGGCGGCGTTGAGCTGGACGAACCAGGTGGCGGCCGCTTCCAGGGTGCGGTAATCCGGGGGCTGGGCCATTCAGTCGTCCGTCAGCAGCAGGCAGTGGGTCATGGCGCGGATCAGGTGCTTTTTCACCGTGGTGACCGACACCCCAAGGCGCTCGGCGGTGGCCACATAGCTCAGGCCTTCCAGCTGTACGGCCAGGAAGATCTGTCGGGTACGCTCCCCAAGTCCGTCGAGCAGGGTGTCCACGGCCACCAGGGTTTCAAGGATCAGCAAGCGGGTTTCCGGCGAGTCGGCCATGCGCTCCGGCCGGCTCGCAAGCTCCGCCAGGTAGGCCTGCTCCAGCGCCTTGCGGCGGAATTTGTCGACCATCAGCGCATGGGCGATGGCGCCCAGGTAGCTGCGCGGCTCACGAATGCTCTCGACATTACGTGCGCTCAGCACCCGGATAAAGGTGTCCTGGGCCAGGTCCGCGGCATCGCTGGCATTGCCCAGGCGAGCGCGCAGCCAGTTCTTCAACCAACCGTTGTGTTCACTGTAAAGCGCATGCAGGGCGGCGTGATCGGGGGCGGGCATGAACGGTGCGACCAGTGTGGTAATTGATAATTAGTCGCATTATTGTGGTTTGTCCCGATGTTTCGCAAGTAGGGTCGCTTGACCTGCGCCCGGCCCCGGCAAAGACTGATGAGCTATTTGTCGGATCGAATCAGGAGATTCCCATGACCAGCAAGGCTATCTACGTCCAGGCGGGCGGTGGTTACGACAAGGTGCAGGTCGGCACCTGTGATGCGGCGCCGCCCAAGGCCGGCGAAATCACCGTGCGCCTGCACGCCAACTCGCTCAACTATCACGACTTTGCCGTGGTCAGCGGCATGTGGGGGCCGAGCGAGGCGCGCATTCCCATGGCCGATGGGGCGGGTGTGGTAACCGCTGTCGGCGCTGGTGTCACCGAGTTCGCCGTGGGGGATACCGTGGTCAGTACCTTCTTCCCCGACTGGCTGGATGGCCAGGCGCAGGTGGAAGGCTTTGCCACGGTGCCGGGCGATGGGATCGATGGCTATGCCCGCGAGCAGGTGACCGCCCGTGCCACCTCCTTTACCCATGCCCCCAAGGGCTACAGTCACGCCGAGGCGGCGACCCTGACCACCGCAGGCCTCACTGCCTGGCGGGCGCTGATGGCCGATGATGCGCTCAAGCCCGGTGATACCGTGCTGGTGCAAGGCACCGGCGGCGTGTCGATTTTCGCCCTTCAGTTCGCCAAGCTGGCCGGCGCAACGGTGATCGCCACTTCCTCCAGTGACGAGAAGCTCGAACGCCTCAAGGCCATGGGCGCCGACCACCTGATCAACTACCGCAAGACCCCGGCCTGGGGTGAAACCGTGCGCCAGCTCACCAACAACCGCGGCGTCGACCATGTGATCGAGGTGGGTGGACCTGCCACCCTGGAGCAATCGATGATCGCCGCGCGCATCGGCGGGCATATATCGCTGATCGGCATCCTGACCGGCGTCGCCGGGCAACTGCCGTTGGTGCAGGCCCTGGTGCGGCAGATCCGTCTGCAGGGCGTGCTGGTCGGTAGCCGTGCGCAGCAGCAGGCGATGATCCGGGCGATCGATGCCAACGGCCTGAAGCCGGTGATCGACAAGACCTTCGCGCTGGAGCAGATCGTCGAGGCCTTCCGTTATCAGGAAAGTAACCAGCATTTCGGCAAGATCTGTCTGGAGTTCTGAGCTTTTCACCTGTGCAGCATGGCCTATGCCATTGCCAGCGCACTGGGATGGTTGCCGGGCGGTTGGTAATGCCGGCTTGAGCTAGGCCGTTGCGGCGGGTCTGGCGCACCTTGATCACGGATCAAGGCCACAAAAGGCATCTGCGCCTGGCGCACGATGCCTTTTCTTTTATCCGCTGACAGGGCTTGTTGCTGTTTGGTGCTTACGTTAACGTTAACGTAAATATGCATCCGCCAGCTCGGGTGCTGAACATTAACCGGGTCCCGCGCGACCCCCTCCGTGATCTTTGCTCAAGGACGTGCACATGAGTTCAAGCATCAGCCATTTCCCGCTTCCCGAAACCCTTGAAAATTTGCCTGTAGACCTGCGCGAACGCATCGTGGCGGTGCAGGACAAGGCCGGGTTCGTCCCCAATGTATTCCTGATGCTGGCGCACCGGCCGGCGGAGTTCAGGGCATTTTTCGACTATCACGATGCCCTGATGGAACGCGAGTCCGACAGCCTGACGGCCGCGGAGAAGGAGATGATCGTGGTCGCCACCAGCGCGCGCCATGGCTGCCTGTACTGCGTCGTGGCCCATGGCGCCATTTTGCGTATCTACAGCAAGGACCCGCTGTTGGCCGACCAGGTGGCGATCAATCATCGCACGGCCCCCATCGGTGAGCGGCAGCGGGTGATGCTCGATTTTGCCTTCCACCTCAGCTTTGCCGGTGGCGCGCTGGATGATGAGTGGCGTGAGCGACTGCAGGCGGTTGGCTTCAGCCTCGACGATATCTGGGACATCGGCGCGGTGACGGCGTTCTTCAGCCTGTCCAATCGCCTGGTGTCGCTGGCCGGGACGCCGCCCAACCCTGAGTTTTACCTCATGGGTCGCCTGCCCAGGGCCGCAAAGTGAGCGATTCACACAGGTGTTTGAAGGTTTTCCAGCCCTCTTTAAGGCCGCGGATGCCCGTGCTTGAGCGCTTCGCATGGCTAGATGCCAGTAATGAAATATCCTGTTACAAGTCGGCTCTTTAGTCCCTGTAGGACTTTTGTATATTTCGTCACGTTTACGTAAACGTTAATAACCAAGCAAGTGTGTCAGCAGCGCCATAACCAATAAAAACAATCAGGGTTAGAGGGCTCCACATGTCACCAGAGTTTGTGTTGGAAACACGCGGCCTGACCAAGGAGTTTCGCGGCTTTACCGCCGTTGATTCGGTCAATCTGCGTGTTCAGAAGGGACACATCCACGCACTGATTGGTCCCAATGGGGCCGGCAAGACCACCGTTTTCAATCTTCTCACCAAATTTCTCCCGCCAACCCGTGGCGAGATCCTCTACCTCGGCAAACCGATTACCCACCTCAAGCCCAACGAAGTGGCACGCCAGGGCCTGGTGCGCTCGTTCCAGATTTCGGCGGTGTTCGGCCATATGAGCGTGCTGGAAAACGTGCGCGTGGCACTGCAACGCAAGCAGGGCAATTCGTACCATTTCTGGAAGCCCGAGCGTGGCCTCGACGCCCTCAACGAGCGGGCCCTGCAGATGCTCGAGGAGGTCGGTCTGGTCGATTACGCCCACACCCAGACCATCGAGCTGCCCTACGGTCGTAAACGCGCGCTGGAGCTGGCCACCACCCTGGCACTGGACCCCAGTGTCCTGTTGCTCGACGAACCGACCCAGGGCATGGGGCACGAGGACGTGAACATGGTCATTGAACTGGTGCGCCGCGCAGCGGTGGGGCGCACGGTGTTGATGGTCGAACACAACCTGAGCGTGGTCAGCGAGCTGTCCGACCGCATCACCGTGCTGGCCCGCGGGGCGATTCTCGCCGAAGGCGACTACGCCAGTGTTTCCGCCGACCCTCAGGTGCGCGAGGCCTACCTGGGCAGTGAAGCGGTGATGGCTGAAGGGGCGCACGCATGAACAGTCTGCACACCCCTGAATTCGAACAACTGCGCGTTTGCGACCTGCATGCCTTTTACGGCGAATCGCACATCCTGCACGGCATCGACCTGCAAGTGCGCCGTGGCGAACTGGTGACCTTGCTGGGGCGCAACGGTTCCGGTCGATCCACGACGCTGCGCGCGATCATGAACATGGTGGGCCGCCGTACCGGCTCCATCGTGGTCAACGGCACCGAGACCATCGGCCTGCCTGCCCACCTGATCCCGCGCCTGGGCGTCGGCTTTTGCCCGGAGGAACGGGGCATTTTCGCCAGTCTCAATGTCGAGGAAAACCTGCTGCTGCCGCCAACGGTTCGCAGTGACGGCATGAGCCTCGATGAAATCTACGAGATGTTCCCCAATCTCTACGAGCGCCGTTTCAGCCAGGGCACGCGCCTGTCTGGCGGTGAGCAACAGATGCTGGCCATGGCGCGGATCCTGCGCGCGGGCGCCAACCTGTTGCTGCTCGACGAGATCACCGAAGGCCTGGCCCCGGTGATCGTGCAGAAACTGGCGCAGGTGCTGATCAAGCTCAAGAACAAGGGCCTGACCATCGTCCTGGTGGAGCAGAACTTCCGCTTCGCCGCGCCGTTGGCTGACCGCCATTACGTGATGGAGCACGGTCAGATCGTGGAACAAATCAGCGCCGCTGAACTGGACGCCAAGCAGGATCTTCTGCACCGCTGCCTGGGCGTCTGAACCTCGTTTTACCCCGCGCATGACGCATGTCGCCGAGTCCCTGGGCCCGACGACCCGGGGCCGCTTTGCCTGGAACAATAAAAATAATTTTGGACAGTGGGTGAATGACATGAAGGTTTTTCAGCACACAGCAAGCGCCATCCTCGTTTCCAGCCTGATCGCCAGCGCGGCCCAGGCCCAGATCAGTGACGACGAGATCCGCATCGGTTACCTGGCGGACATGTCGGGGACCTACCGCGATCTGTCCGGCCCGGGAGGCCTTGAGGCCTTGAACATGGCCATCGAGGATTTCGGCGGGCAGGTCAATGGCAAGAAAATCGTCGTGTTCAGCGCCGATGACCTGAACAAGCCGGATGTCGGTGCCAACACCGTGCGCCAGTGGGTCGATGAACGTAACGTCGACATGGTCACCGGCATGGTCGCCTCCTCGGTGGTGCTGGCGGCGAGCAAGGTGGTCGAGCAGTCTGGCAAACTGGCGCTGATCTCCGGTGCCGCCGCGTCCAGCCTGACCAACGAATACTGCTCGCCCAACCACATCCACTGGACCTACGACTCCTACGCGCTGGCCAACGGCACCGCCAAGTCGGTACTGGCCGACGGCGGCAAGAAGTGGTTCATCCTCACCGCCGACTACGCCTTCGGCCACGCGATGGAAGCGGACATCACCAAGGTCGTCGAAGCCGATGGCGGCCAGGTGGTCGGCAAGGCCCGCCACCCGTTCCCGAGCAGTGATTTCTCCTCCTACATTCTCCAGGCCCAGGGCTCCGGGGCGGACGTGATCGCCTTTGCCAACGCCGGTTCCGATACCGTCAACTCGTTGATGACCGCCAGCCAGTTCGGCGTGGCCCAGTCCGGGCAGAAGCTGGCCGGCATGGTGGTGTTTCTCAACGATATCCACGCCATGGGGCTGGACGTGACGCAGAACCTGATGCTGACCACCGGCTGGTACTGGGACATGAATGACGAGAGCCGCGCCTGGGCCCAGCGCTACCATAAACGCTTCGGCAAGATGCCGGGCATGGTGCCGGCGGGCATCTACTCGGCCACCACCAACTACCTCAACGCGATCAAGGCCACCGGCAGTGACGAGGCCCAGACCGTGCGCACGCAGATGATGGCGACACCGGTCAATGACATGTTCGCCAAGAACGGCAAGGTGCGCGCCGATGGCCGCATGGTCCATGACATGTACCTGGCCCAGGTCAAGACCCCCGCCGAGTCCAAGGGCGAGTGGGACCTGTACAAGATCGTACGCACCATCCCCGGTGACGAGGCGTACCGCCCGGCCTCGGAAAGCAAGTGCCAGTTGCTGAACAAAGAATTGGCGAAGCGTGACTGATGTTGCTGGCCCGGCTGGTGTCAGCCGGGCGTCACGGACTTTCTGCGGGTGGTGAATCATGACTTTGATATTCGGTATTCCCCTGAGCGTCATGTCGGGGCAGTTGCTCCTGGGGCTGATCAACGGTGCGTTCTACGCCTTGCTCAGCCTTGGCCTGGCGATCATTTTCGGCCTCTTGCGCATCATCAACTTCGCCCATGGCGCGCAGTACATGCTGGGGGCTTTCGCCGCGGTAATGGGGCTCAACTACCTGGGCGTCAATTATTGGGCCGCGCTGGTGCTGGCGCCGCTGCTGGTGGGCGTGGTCGGGGTGTTCATCGAGCGCTTCCTGCTGCGCCGCATTGCCGGTGAGGACCACCTCTATGGCTTGTTGCTGACCTTTGGCCTGGCCCTGATCCTTGAAGGCTCGTTCGTCAAACTGTTCGGGGTGTCCGGTTCGTCCTACCCGATGCCGGAGCAGCTCAAGGGCGGCTTCAACCTGGGCTTCATGTTCCTGCCGACCTATCGCGCCTGGGTCATCGTCGCCGCGCTCGCGGTGTGCCTGCTGACCTGGTTCATGATCGAACGCACCCGCCTGGGTTCCTACCTGCGTGCCGGCACCGAGAACCCGAAGCTGATGCAGGCCTTCGGCATCAACGTACCGCTGCTGGTCACCCTGACCTATGGCTACGGCGCCGCCCTGGCCGCCTTCGCCGGGGTGCTGGCGGCGCCGGTCTATTCGGTCACGCCGACCATGGGCGCCAACCTGCTGATCGTGGTGTTTGCCGTGGTGGTGATCGGCGGGATGGGGTCGATCATGGGCGCCATCGTCACGGGGCTGGCCATGGGCCTGATCGAGGGGCTGACCAAGGTGTTCTACCCCGAAGCGTCCAACACGGTGGTGTTTCTGGTCATGGTACTGGTGCTGCTCGTGCGTCCGGCCGGGCTGTTCGGAAAGGAGGCATGAAGATGACGAGTCTGCAGATCAAGCCGGCCGCTGCGCGCCTGCAACCCCAGGTCGTTCTGGAGCGGCAACAGGCGGCCAGCCGCCGCAAGCGCGGGTTCTACCTGGCATTGTTTGCCGTTGCCCTGGTGGCGCCCATGGCGATCTACCCGGTGTTTTTGATGAAGTTGCTGTGTTTTGCCCTGTTCGCCTGCGCCTTCAACCTGCTGCTGGGGTATGCCGGCCTGCTGTCCTTCGGCCATGCGGCGTTCCTGGCCACCGGCGGCTATGTCACCGGCTTTTTGCTCAGTCACTACACGGGCCTTGGCACGGAGCTCGGGATTCTCGCCGGCACCCTGGCATCGGCCGTGCTCGGCCTGGTGTTCGGGCTGCTGGCGATCCGCCGGCAGGGCATCTACTTCGCCATGATCACCCTGGCATTGGCCCAGCTGGTGTTCTTCATCTACGTCCAGGCCCCGTTCACCGGCGGCGAAAACGGCCTGCACGGCGTACCGCGCGGCACCTTGTTCGGTGTGTTCGACCTGAGCAACAACTTGACGCTGTACTACTTCGTGCTGGCGGTGTTCGTGTTCGGTTACGCGGTCATCCAGCGCACCATCCACTCGCCGTACGGCCAGGTGCTCAAGGCGATCCGTGAGAATGAACCTCGGGCGATTTCCCTGGGCTACAACGTCGATGCCCACAAGCTGCTGGCGTTCGTCATCTCGGCGGCGCTGACGGGCCTCGCCGGCTCGACCAAGACCGTGGTGTTCCAGCTGGCGTCGCTGACCGATGCGCACTGGCACATGTCCGGCGAAGTGATCCTGATGACGCTGCTCGGTGGTGTGGGCACGGTACTGGGGCCGCTGGTGGGCGCCACGGTCGTGGTCACGTTGCAAAGCTACCTGTCCAACGGCCCGCTGGGGGAATGGGTGCACGTGATCCTGGGAATGATCTTCGTCCTCTGCGTATTGCTGTTCCGGGTCGGCATTGTCGGCTGGGTACTCAAGCTCAGTCGCCGCAACTTCCACAACTGATTCGCTGCAATCGCTGTCGGGGGCCCGCGTGGACTTCGTGGGTGCGCATCACCACAACAATAAAAAAGAGAGTTATATGGACGTTATTCGTTTTGCCCGTGTTGTTCAGTGGTCTGGTATTGCCGGGGTTATCGGGGTCAGCGCGCCAGCGTCGGCTGCCTTTGTGGACGACAGCAAAGCCAGTGTGGAAGCGCGCAATTTCTACATGAACCGTGACTTCCGCCAGGCTGGCGCCCCGCAAAGCAAAGGTGAGGAGTGGGCGCAGGGTTTCATTCTGCGCATGGAGTCGGGGTACACCGAGGGGCCGGTGGGCGTGGGCATCGATGCCCTGGGGCAATTGGGCATCAAGCTCGACTCAAGCCCTGATCGCGCCGGGGTAACCGGCCTTTTGCCCCAAGGGCCGCAATCCAAGCGTGCCCCGGATGACTACAGTGAACTGGGTCTCACCGGCAAGCTGCGGGTTTCCAAGTCGACCCTCAAGGCGGGCACCCTGATACCCAAGTTGCCGGTCTTGCAGCCCAACGAATCACGCCTGTTGCCGCAGACGTTCCAGGGCGGGCAATTGAATTCGATGGAGCTCGACAACCTGAACTTCAACGCAGGCCGCCTGACGCAAGTCAGCCAGCGCAACTCATCGAACCGCGAAGACATGACGCTGATGAAAGGCCCGCGGCGCAACATCGTCACCGGAGCCAATGCCACCACCGACCAGTTCGATTTCATCGGTGCCGATTACAAGTGGACCAGCGCACTGACCACCGGCTATCACTATGCGCACCTGGACGACCTGTACAAGCAGCACTTCCTGACACTCACCCACCTCTGGCCGATCGCCGAGGGCCAGTCGCTCAAGTCCGATTTGCGCTGGTCCAGCGCGACCGACGACGGCAACAGTAACGTCGACAACCGGATGCTGGGCGCGATGTTCACCTACTCGCTGGGTGCCCATGCGTTCGGCGTCACCTACCAGAAAATGAGCGGCGATACCGGTTTTGCCAACGTCAACGGTGCCGATCCGTACTTGGTCAACCTGGTGCAGATCAACGACTTCGCCAACCAGGACGAACGCTCCTGGCAGGCGCGTTACGACTTCAACTTCGCCGGTATCGGTATTCCGGGCCTGACCTTCATGACCCGTTACGTCAAGGGCGACAACGTCAATCTGGGGGCCGCGCCAGGCGACGGCAAGGAATGGGAACGCAACACCGACATCGGCTACGTGATCCAGAGTGGCCCGCTGAAGAACGTCGGGATCAAATGGCGCAATGCGACCTACCGCACCAGCTTCACCAGCGACATCGATGAAAACCGTCTGATCCTCAGCTACACCCTGGCACTCTGGTAACAGGGTATAGACAGGCGGGGAAGATGCATTGCCCGTGGCGTGGGGTTGCCACAAAGCGGGCATCCCCCGGTCCGAACCTTTCGGACAGGCACAAAAAAGGCACTTGCGAGATTCGCCAAGTGCCTATTTTGTATTGCGTGTTTGGTGGAACCGGGGGGATTTGAACCCCCGTCCGCCAGTGCTCCGCTGTCGGTCCTACATGCTTAGCCGTGTCTATTGAGTTAATCCGCAGCCGCCCGACGGGCAGGGTGCTTTGGACGAGTTGTGTAAGTTTTAGCCACTTCGTCCACAACGTACTACGCGGCGATCCTGTTCTGTATGACAATCATTTCGGGTTTACAGGCATCCCCTGATGATTGCTGGAGCCGAAGCTACCAGAAGAGCGGGCTCAGCTGCTTACGCAGCGAGAGCGTAGCCCTCGTAGTTTTCGTCATTGGCAACTATAGAAAGTTGCAACAGTGGATTTACGAGTTCTGTTACCAACTCGGCATGCACCTAGAGTTTCACTACCGGCGTCGAATCCTAATCGGCCCCATGTGCAGCTCTAGCAGCGTTTTTCAACGCTTGAGCCCAGTATACGCCATCGGTCGGGCGACGTCGACTGCGGTTCCCGTCGCCCGATGAATTCGTTACTGGCCGCCTTTTTCGATATTGGCCAGGCGCTCCAGGACCTTGCTGGTGATAGCGATGCAATCTTTGTCATTTTTGCTTGCTTGTGCCGCCTTGGCTTTTTCAACGTCGTCGGTGATCGACTTGTCAAAGCCTTCGGAGGTCGCGCCGGCCATGGCCATGGCGTCGTTGATCTTCTGCAGGTTGGCGGTACACAGGTCTTCAGCCGCGAACACTGGTGAGGCAAGCAACGCGGCAGCAATGAACAGTCCGGAAATCGCAGTTCGCTTCATGTGAATCTCCTTGGCGCGATGGCCTTGGGAAAAGGGGCTTGTCCCGCGATCAGCGTTCAAAGGCTCCGAGGCCGGGTCACGCGGTCCACCAGATAAACTAGACCGTGATAATCAATCCCGCCATGGTTCGACAGGCCGATTTCACAGGTGCGGCTGGTGGAGATCCCTTCACTGCAATGCTGCACCGCGTCCTTGAGGCTGCGCAGCGAATGGGCGTTGAGCTGCGGAGTGGTAAAGCCCTTGTCACCGGCAAAACCGCAGCAGTGGATGCCTTCGGGTATCACCACCTGCTTGCTGCAGCGCCGGGCCAGGTCGATCAGCGCCTGGCTCTCGCCCAGGTGCTGGGTGCTGCAGGTCACGTGCACGGCGATGGGTTCGTCCTGGGGGGTGAACTCCAGTTTGTCGAGCAGGTGGGTGCGGATGAAGCGTACCGGGTCGTAGAGGTCCAGGCGGGTCTCGGCCAGGTCCTGGACCAGGCGCAAGGTGCAGGGGCTGGTGTCGCAGTAGATCGGATCAAGCCCGCCACGGCTGGCATGGAGCAGGGCGTTGATCAGTTCCTGGCGCTTGTGTTCGGCCTGCTCGGCATAGCCCTTGGAGGCAAACGGCTGGCCGCAGCACAGGCTGTCGGCGTTGTCCGGGAACACCACCTGGTAGCCGGCCTTTTCCAGCAGGGCGCGGGTCTTGTCCAGCAGCGAGGTCTGTTCGTGGTCGGCGGCGGCCGGACCCATCACCCGTGAGACGCAGGCGGCCAGGTAGACCACGCGGGGGCGTGCGTCGTTGCTGGCAGACGGCAGATGCAGCGCCTTCAAAGGTTGCGGCATGGCTGGCGTCCACTGCGGCACGCGGCCGTGGCTGAGGCGGCTGACGCTGGCGCTGATACGGCTCAGGCGCGGTGCGCCGAGCAGCTTGCGCGCACCATTGGCGGCACTCAAGGTCAAGCGCGCACCACTGAGTGCGGTGTGGAAATTCTCTGCCAGCCAGTCGGCGGTTTTCACATGTGCGGCCGCCTGGCCTCGCAGCTTCTTCACCAGCTCGCCGGTGTTGATGCCGACCGGGCAGCGCTGGGCGCACAAGCCGGTGGCGGCACAGGTGTCGATGCCCTGGTACTGGTAGTCACGTTCGAGCTCACGGGTATCGCTACCGGCACGTTTCTTCGCCTGGATATCGCGCCACATGACGATGCGCTGGCGCGGGCTCAGGGTCAGGCCCTTGGAGGGGCACACCGGTTCGCAGAAGCCGCACTCGATGCACTTGTCGACGATCTCGTCGGCGGCCGGCAACGGCTTGAGGTTCTTGAGGTGCAGTTGGGGATCGTCGGTCAGCACCACGTCGGGGTTGAGGATGCCGGCGGGGTCGAGCAGGCGCTTGAGCTGCCACATCAGTTGATAGGCATCGCTGCCCCATTCCAGTTCGACGAAGGGGGCCATGTTTCGCCCGGTGCCGTGCTCGGCCTTCAGCGAGCCGCCGTATTCCACGGCCACCAGTTGCGCGACATCGTCCATGAAGGCTGAGTAGCGCGCCACCTGCTCGGACGAGTCGAAGCCCTGGGTGAAGACGAAGTGCAGGTTGCCTTCCAGGGCATGGCCGAACAGGATCGCCTCGTCGTAGCCATGCTTGTCGAACAGCGCGATCAGGCGGTTGACGCCCTCGGCCAGTTTCTCCACCGGGAAGGTGACGTCTTCGATGATCACTGTGGTGCCGGTCTCGCGCACGGCGCCGACGGCCGGGAAGGTGTCCTTGCGGATGCGCCAGAGCTGGTTGTACACCAGCGGGTCTTCACTGAAGTCCACCTGCTTTTCCACCGGGAAGCCGGCAATGGACGCGCTGATCTGTGCCAGTTGTTCATGCAGCAGCGATTGCGTGGCAGCGCGGGATTCGATGAGCAGCGCGCAGGCACCGGCGGACAGGCTTTTCACCCACACCGGCATGCCCTGCATGTTCTCTACCGAGCGCAGGCTGCGCCGGTCGAGCAGCTCGACCGCCGAGACCGGTTGCTGCTTGAGTACCGGCACCGCCTTGCAGCAGGTTTCGACATCGGGGAAGACAATCAGCGCACTGGCCTTGTGCGGATGGTCCGGCACGGTGTTGTAGGTCACCGCGCTGATGAAGCCCAGGGTGCCTTCGGAGCCGACCATCAGGTGGGTGAGGATATCCAGGGGCTCGTCGTAGTCGACCAGCGCATTCAGGGACAGCCCGGTGGTGTTTTTCAGCCGGTACTTGTGCCGGATCTTCGTGGCCAGATCAGCGTTGGCGCGGGTCTGGCGGCCCAGTTCGCCGAGCTGTTCGAGCAGTGCGCCGTGGCTGTGGCGAAAAGCGCTGATGCTCTCGGGGCGTTCGCTGTCGAGCAAGGTGCCGTCAGCCAGCAAGAGGCGCATGCCGGCCAGGGTGTGGTAGCTGTTCTGCGCGGTGCCGCAGCACATGCCGCTGGCATTGTTGGCGACGATGCCGCCGATCTTGCAGGCATTGATCGAGGCCGGGTCCGGACCAATCTTGCGCCCGAAGGGGGCCAGCCAGGCGTTGGCCTGGGCACCGATGACACCTGGCTGCAGACGGATCTGCGCACCGCCATCGCGGATGTCGCGACCGTTCCAGTTATCGCCCAGCACCAGCAGCACCGAATCGCTGACGGCCTGGCCGGACAGGCTGGTACCGGCGGCGCGGAAGGTCACGGCAACCTGCTGGGCATGGGCTGCCTTGAGCAGGGTGGCGACTTCCTCTTCGCTCTCGACGCGGATCACCAGCTTGGGGATCAGGCGGTAGAAGCTGGCGTCGGTGCCGAAGGCCAGGGTCGAGAGCGGATCGTCGAAACGCCGCTCGCGGGGGATCAGGTGTTCAACCGTGTCGAGGAACGCGGCGGGCAGACTCATGCAATCTCCTCGCGGGGCATGGCATCTGACGCGCCGTGGGCCCCGGTCAATCAGGCGGTGTTCGTGCGGGCGCGCTATCAGGCGCCCAGTTCGCGTACCAGCGAATCGCGGGTGATCTCGCTGATGGACTTGGCGCCGGTGAGCACCATGGCCACGCGCATTTCCTTCTCGAACAATTCCAGCAGGTTCTTCACCCCGGCTTCGCCCGCGGTGGCGAGTGCGTAGAGGAAGGCGCGGCCGATCAGGACGGTGTCGGCGCCCAGGGCGATCATGCGCACCACATCCAGGCCACTGCGGATACCGGAGTCGGCGAGGATCTTCAGGTCACCTTTGACCGCATCGGCGATGGCGGGCAGGGCGCGGGCGCTGGAGAGCACGCCGTCGAGCTGGCGGCCGCCGTGGTTGGACACGACGATGCCGTCGGCACCGAACTTCACGGCGTCCTTGGCGTCCTGCGGGTCGAGGATGCCCTTGATCACCATCGGACCGTCCCAGAACTCGCGGATCCACTCCAGGTCCTTCCAGGAAATCGACGGGTCGAAGTTGGCGCCCAACCAGCCGATGTAGTCGGCAAGGCCGGTGGGGTTGCCGCGGTATTTGGAGATGTTGCCCAGGTCATGGGGCCTGCCCAGCAGGCCGACGTCCAGCGCCCACTGTGGATGGGTAACGGCCTGCCAGGCGCGACGCAGCGGCGCGTTCGGGCCGCTCATGCCGGAGTGGGCGTCACGGTAGCGGGCGCCGGGCACCGGCATATCGACGGTGAACACCAGGGTGGTGACACCGGCCGCCTTGGCGCGTTCCAGGGCGTTGCGCATGAAGCCGCGGTCCTTGAGCACATAGAGCTGGAACCACATGGGGCGGTCGATGGCCGGGGCGACTTCCTCGATCGGGCACACCGACACCGTCGACATCGTGAACGGAATGCCTTTGGCGGCAGCGGCGCGGGCGGCCTGGACCTCGCCGCGGCGGGCGTACATGCCGGTCAGGCCGACCGGCGCCAGGGCCACCGGCATGCTCAGGGTTTCGTTGAACAGCTGGGTCTCGAGGCTCAGCTCGGACATGTTCTTCAGCACGCGCTGGCGCAGGGCGATGCCGGCCAGGTCCTCGACGTTGTGCCGCAGCGTGTACTCGGCATAGGCGCCACCGTCGGCGTAATGGAACAGGAACGGCGGCAGCTTGCGTTGGGCTGCTGCGCGGTAGTCGGTAGAGGCAGAAATGATCATGTGCTCTCGCAGCGTTGGGTGAAAGGAGGCAGTGGCCAGGCGCGCTGCTGCGCGCCCGGCCTCAGTCACTTTAGTGAACCAGCATGCCGGTCAGCCAATAGGCCTGGATCAGGGTGATCAAGCCGACGATGGTGGCGAAGAACAGGCTGTGCTTGAGGGTGAAGCGGAACAGGTCCGATTCCTTGCCGACCAGGCCGGTGGCCGCGCAGGCTACGGCAATCGACTGTGGCGAAATCATCTTGCCGGTTACGCCACCGCTGGTGTTGGCGGCTACCAGCAGGGTGTCGTTGACCCCGATCTGGTGCGCAGTGGTGGCTTGCAGCGAGCTGAACAGGGCGTTGGAGGAGGTGTCGGAGCCGGTCAGGAACACGCCCAGCCAGCCGAGGAACGGCGAGAAGAACGGGAACGCGGCGCCGGTGCCGGCCAGGACCAGGGCCATGGTCGAGGACATGCCCGAGTAGTTGGTGACGAAGGCGAAAGCCAGGACCATGCCAATGGACAGGATCGGCCAGCGCAGCTCGTAGAAGGTCTCCTTCAAAGTGGTCAGACCAGTTTTGAGGTTGATCTTCAGCACCAGCATGGACAGCAGCGCCGAGAAGAAAATCGCGGTGCCGGTGGCGGAAATCGGGTCAAGCTTGAACACGGCCGGAATCGCGGTCGGGGTGGCGACGATCGGCGCCGACTTGATCACCAGTTGATCCAGGTGCGGGATGGCAAAGTTGAACACCCAGCTGTACATCGAACCGCCGGCAGCGAACATCGCCTTGAACGGCTTGAGGGTCCAGATGGTGACCAGCACGGTGAGGATCAGGAACGGCGACCAGGCCTTGAAGATCTGGCCGAAGCTGTACGGCGAAGGCTGGCTGCCACCACCGCTGACCACGGCGGCACCGACGCTGCCCTTGGCGCTGGCGAACGAACGCTTGGGCTGCCAGACCTTGAGGAACAGGGTCAGGGAAACCAGGCTGGCCAGGGCCGAGGTGATGTCCGGCAGTTCCGGGCCGATGAAGTTCGAGGTGAAATACTGGGTCACGGCAAAGCTCAGGCCGGCGACCAGGGCCGCTGGCCAGGTCTCTTTGACGCCACGCAGGCCGTCCATCATGAACACCAGCCAGAACGGCACGAACAGCGACAGCAGCGGCAGCTGGCGGCCGGTCATGGCGCCGATGTGGAAGGCGTCGATACCGGTCACTTGACCGGCGACGATGATCGGGATGCCCAGGGCGCCGAAGGCCACGGGTGCGGTGTTGGCGATCAGGCACAGGCCGGCGGCGTACAGCGGGTTGAAGCCCAGGCCCACCAGCAGGGCGGCGGTGATGGCCACCGGGGCACCGAAACCTGCCGCACCTTCCAGGAAGGCGCCGAAGCAGAAGCCGATCAGCAGCACTTGCAGGCGCTGGTCATCGGTGATCGACAGCACCGAGCTGCGGATCACTTCGAACTGACCGCTCTTGACCGTGAGTTTGTACAGGAACACCGCGGCAACGATGATCCAGGCGATGGGCCACAGGCCATAGGCAAAACCGTAACCGGCGGCGGCGAAGGCCATGTCGGCAGGCATCTGGAACGCGAAGATCGCTACCAGGATCGACAAGCCGAGGGTGATGCTGCCAGCGACGTGACCCTTGAGGCGGAACACCGCTAGGGCGAGGAAGAAGAAGACGATCGGGATGACTGCCGCGAGGGCGGACAGGCCAAGACTGCCAAGCGGACTGTAGAGCTGTTGCCAGGTTTGCATATGGGGTGGCCCCTAATTGTTGTTGGTCAGAGCACTGGCATTGGATAATTGGTAAGACCAATTTACAATGTCGAGGCGCTAGGTTAAAAGCCTCTTTGTGGGTGTGTCAATTTGTCTCGGTAAAACTTTCGTCGGGCGCGTGATGGGCGAAGGGGGCTGAGCGGCAGGGAAATTTGCCAACTGATGGGTGTCGGCAGGGTGCGGATAGGCCAGAATAGACAGCCCCGAACGCACTCGGGATCGTGGAGAGCATGTGATGGTTTTTGATCAGGTCCGCCAACGCCGTTTGTCTGACGATATTGTCGAGCGGCTTGAGGGGATGATTCTCGAGGGCACCTTGACCGCCGGTCAGCGGCTGCCTGCCGAACGGGCACTGGCCGAACAGTTCGGAGTGTCGCGACCGTCGCTGCGCGAAGCGATCCAGAAGCTGGTGGCCAAGGGCTTGCTGGTCAGTCGCCAGGGGGGCGGCAACTACGTGGCCGAGTCACTGGGCTCGACCTTCAGCGATCCGCTGCTGAAACTGCTTGAAAGCAACCCGGAAGCCCAGCGCGACCTGTTGGAGTTTCGCCATACCCTGGAAGCGTCCTGCGCCTACTACGCAGCCATCCGTGCCACCGAGCCGGACCGGGTGCGGCTCAAGGCGGCGTTCGATACCTTGCAGGACTGCTACACCCGCTCCGGCGAGGTGGATCGGGCCGAGGAGGGGGCGGCCGATGCGCGCTTTCACCTGGCAATTGCCGAGGCCAGCCACAACGCTGTGTTGCTGCACACCATCCGGGGGCTGTTCGACCTGCTCAAGCGCAATGTGGTGACCAACATCGGCGGCATGTACAAGCAGCGTGCGGAAACCCGCGACATGCTGATCAGCCAGCACCGTGAGCTGTACCTGGCGATTGTCGAAGGTCGCGCCGACGACGCGCGGGAGGTCTCCAGCCGGCACATTCTGTATGTGCAGGAAGTGCTCGATGAAGTGCGTGAGGAAGTGCAGCGCACAGCGCGGGCGGAGCGGCGTAGCGGGCGTTGAACTGATCGCGGGGCAAGCCCGCTCCTACAGGGCTCGCAATAACCCCGTGGGAGCGGGCTTGCCCCGCGATAATGTCGCGTCAGACAGAAGTCAGTCTTCGCGGCCCTTGTTGCGAACGGCGCGCTGCAATTCGCGGTCGGAATCACGCTCGCGCTGGGTATCGCGCTTGTCGTATTCCTTCTTGCCCTTGCCCAGTGCGATTTCGCACTTGATCAGGTGCTTGCTCCAATAGATCGACAAGGCCACACAGGTGTAGCCCTTCTGCTGGACGGACGCGTGAAGGCGCTCCAGCTCACGACGATTGAGCAGCAGTTTGCGGGTACGTGTCGGGTCGGCGATGACGTGAGTGCTGGCGGTGGTCAGCGGCGTGATATGGCTACCCATCAGCCAGGCCTCGCCGTCCTTGAGCACCACGTAACTGTCGGTCAGGTGCGCCTTGCCGGCACGCAGACTTTTTACTTCCCAACCGGACAGGACCAATCCGGCCTCGAACTTGTGCTCGATGAAGTAATCGTGACGCGCCTTTTTATTCTGCGCGATGGTCCCTGTCGGATGTTTCGTTTGTTTGGCCATAGGGGCGGCATTATAGGCAGTCGTCGCGCTGTCGGCTACGGGGTAGTCGTGCGCTTGAGCCCTTGCAGTGAATCCCGGACAATGCGCGCTGTTTTTTCTTGATGCGCTATGTGGCGCCCCTCGGCATTCTGGTTGTGTTTGCCGCTCAGCTTTGGAAGTGACGCCTGGATGACTACCCATATTCAACGCTCGGCCCTGCTGCCTTATCCCGCCCAGGCGCTGTACGACCTGGTCAACGATGTTGCGCGGTACCCGGAGTTCCTGCCCTGGTGCTCATCCAGTACCGTGCTGGAAACCAGTGACACGCAGATGCGTGCCAGCCTGGAAGTGGCCAAGGGTGGCATGAGCCAGAAGTTCGTCACCCGCAATGCGCTGGTGGCTGGGCAATCCATCGAGATGAACCTTGAAGAAGGGCCGTTCAATCAGTTGCACGGCCTGTGGATCTTCAAGCCCCTGGGTGATAAAGCCTGCAAGATCAGCCTGGACCTGTCCTTCGACTATGCCGGGCCACTGGTACGGGCGACCCTGGGGCCGCTGTTCAACCAGGCAGCCAACACCCTGGTCGACGCTTTCTGCCAGCGGGCCAAGCAAATCAATGGCTGAGAGCAGGGTGCAGGTCGAAGTGGTCTATGCCACTGCCGAGCGGCAGTGGTTGCTGGCGCTTGATGTTGCCCCGGGCACCACGCTGCGCGAAGCGGTGCGCTTGTCGGGAATTGTCGGGCAGGTGCCGGGCCTGGATGTAGAGGGCTGTCCCCTGGGGATTTTCGGCAGGGTCGTCAGCGACGCCGAGCAACAGGCGGTCAGCGAAGGTGACCGGATCGAGTTGTACCGGCCCTTGCTGGTCGATCCGAAGGAGGTACGCAAGCAGCGCGCCGCCAAGGTGGCGCGGGTGTTCAAGAAGGCCAAGCGGTAGCGCGCAGACACAAAAAAGCCCGGAGTATCCGGGCTTTTCTTTGCCTGTCGCCGGCGTGTTACGGCGAGGTTTCCAGCGGGGCAGGGGTCGGTACCGGAATGGCTTCGATGGTATCGACTTCTTTCTGGATCTTGTCTTCCAGGGAGCCTGGCTTGGCCGGCTTTTCCGGGGCGGGTTCGACGGGCTGGACCGCTTCGGCAGTGCCAGGCTGGGCCGGGCTGACGCTGGTATCGCCACTGCCGCCGAGGATTTCCTGGTCGCGGCTGACGCCCGGCATGAAGTCGCCGGACAGGCTGACCAGCTGGTCGTTGTCGTTGAAGAAAATGCTCATGCGCTCCTGCTGGCGCTGGCCACCACCAGGCTGCAGGCTGTACAGGTAATCCCAGCGATTGGTGTGGAAGGTATCCTGAATCAGCGGGTTGCCCATGATAAACCGTACTTGCCGACGGGTCATTCCAGGGCGTAATTGGTCTATCATATCTTGCGTAACGACATTGCCCTGCTGGATGTCAATTTTGTAAACCCCGGGAAACGAGCAACCGGCGAGTGCGAGCAGTCCCACGAGCGTGAGGCTGGTTAGCAAGAGCTTGGTGTTTTGCATCGGTGGGCGACTTCCACTATCTTGGCTGGACAACGTAAACCCCGATCATACCCGTATTCAGAGAAGCTGCGAAGCAGCATCGGCGAGAAAGCTGACCATGGTTGAAAATAGCGAACTGCGCAAAGCCGGTCTCAAGGTGACCCTGCCTCGAGTCAAGATTCTACAGATGCTCGACTCTACCGAGCAGCGTCACATGAGTGCCGAGGATGTCTACAAGGCGCTGATGGAGGCAGGCGAGGACGTAGGTCTGGCCACGGTCTACCGTGTTCTGACCCAGTTCGAAGCCGCAGGCCTGGTCGTGCGTCACAACTTCGACGGCGGTCACGCCGTGTTCGAACTGGCCGACGGCGGCCACCACGACCATATGGTCAACGTGGACTCCGGTGAGGTCATCGAGTTCTTCGACGTGGAAATTGAGAAGCGTCAGAAGGAAATCGTTGCCCAGCACGGTTTCGAACTGGTTGACCATAATCTGGTCCTGTACGTACGCAAGAAAAAGTAAGCAACAGTTTCTTGCTGCGCAGCATCAAAGGCGACCCTGGGGTCGCCTTTGTGCTTTATAGGGGTGGGATCAGGCCCTGCTGGTGACAACCATCTTGCGGGCGTGGGCCAGGGATTCCTTGGTCAGGTCGATGCCACCCAGCATGCGTGCCACTTCTTCTACCCGCTCGCGCTTGCCCAGGTTCGCCACGGCCGTGTGGGTGGCGTCGCTGTTGCGCACCTTGTGCACGAACAGGTGGTGATGGCCTTGTGCAGCCACCTGGGGCAGGTGCGTGACCGTCAGTACCTGTCCGCGCTCGCCCAGGCGGCGCAGCAATTGGCCGACGATCTCGGCGGTAGGGCCGCCGATGCCTACGTCCACTTCGTCGAAGACCAGGGTCGGAATGCGCGAGGTCTGGGCGGTGATGACCTGGATCGCCAGGCTGATGCGTGACAGCTCGCCACCGGAGGCGACCTTGGCCAGGCCCTTGAGCGGCTGGCCCGGGTTGGCGCTGACCAGCAACTCCACCTGCTCCAGGCCGTTGGGTGACAGGTCGTCGCCCTCATGGCGGTGCAGCTCGATGCTGAAGCGCCCGCCCGGCATGCCCAGGCGCTGGATCTCCTGCTCGACCGCGCCGGCCAGCTGGCTGGCGGCCTGCTGGCGCAGGGCGCTGAGTTCGCCGGCCTTGTCCTGGTAATGACGGGCAAAGGCGGCCAGTTCTTCACCGAGGCGCTCGATGGACTCGTCATTGGCGTTGAGGCCTTCGAGTTCTTCCATCAGGCGCTGTTGCAGGTTGGCCAGTTCGGTCGGGTGGACGCGATGCTTGCGGGCCAGGGTATAGATGCTGTCGAGGCGCTCTTCGAGTTGCTGAAGGCGCGCGGGGTCGGCGTCGAAGTGATCGAGGAAGCGGTTGAGTTCGCCCACGGCTTCTTCGACCTGGATCTGCGCGGTGGCGATCATGTTGGCGGCCTCGCCCAGTGCCTTGGGCGCATTCTGCACCGCGGTCAGGCGGTTGAGGCTGGCGGTCAGGGCGTTGAGCACATTGCCCGAGTCACTTTCGCTGCAGTGGTCGATCACCTGGCGGCAGATGCCGAACAGGGCCTCGGCGTTGGTCAGGCTCTTGTGTTCCTGCTCCAGGTGTTCAAGTTCGTTTTCGCCCAGGCCGAGGTTGTCGAGTTCTTCGAGCTGGTAGCTGAGCAACTGATGCTGCGCCCGCTGCTCATCACCGGAATTGGACAGTCTTTCCAGCTCCTGGCGGGTCTGGCGCCAGCGCTGGGCCGCGAGCTGGACCTGGCGGGCCAGGTCGGTGGCGCCGGCGTACTCGTCGAGCAGGCGGCGGTGGGTGTCGGTTTTCAGCAGCGACTGGTGCTCGTGCTGACTGTGGATATCGATGAGCAGTTCACCAACGGCCTTGAGGTCGCCGAGCGGGCAGGGCGTGCCGTTGATGTAGCCGCGGCTGCGGCCTTCGGCGGTGATCACCCGGCGCAGGATGCACGGGCCGTCGGTGTCCAGGTCGCGCTCGGCCAGCCAGGCGCGGGCCTCGGGAATGTCGGCGAGGTCGAAGGTGGCGAGGATGTCGGCCTTGTCGGCGCCCGGGCGCACCACGCCGCTGTCGGCGCGATCGCCCAGGGTCAGGCCCAGGGCGTCGAGCATGATCGATTTGCCGGCCCCGGTTTCACCGGTGATGACGCTCATCCCGCGGGCGAGTTCGAGGTCCAGGTGTTCGACGATGGCGTAGTTGTGTACGGACAGGTGCACCAGCATTGGGGCGGCTCCCAGGCGTGAAGTCTGGTTATTTATACAGTGTTTTCAAATCCGCTGACAATGGCTGCGCTTAGTTCGATTTGGTTATCAGGGTGGGGTGTTGATCGCGATGGGTTATGAACGAATCTGCACGCCGCGCGCTCTACCCCTTGAACCTGGGTTTTGCGACCCCATATAGCCGGCAGAAGCGCGAGTACGCCTCGCTGACATTATTCGAGAGGAGAGATTTTATGGCTGACGAACAGCTGGATGAACAGAATCTGAACGCCGAAGCCACTGGCGCGCAAGAGCTGAGCGCCCGCGTGCAGGTGCTCGAAGAGCAGCTGGCGGCGGCCCAGGATCAATCCCTGCGCACTGCGGCTGACCTGCAGAACGTGCGTCGTCGTGCGGAACAGGATGTCGAGAAGGCACACAAGTTCGCCCTGGAAAAATTCGCCGGTGACCTGCTGCCGGTCATCGACAGCCTGGAGCGTGGCCTGGAGCTGTCCAGTGCCGACGACGAAAGCATCCGCCCGATGCGCGAAGGCATCGAGCTGACCCTGAAGATGTTCCACGACACCCTCAAGCGCTACAACCTCGAGGCCATCGACCCGCACGGCGAGCCCTTCAATGCCGAGCACCACCAGGCCATGGCCATGCAGGAAAGCGCCGAGGTCGAGCCCAACAGCGTGCTCAAGGTGTTCCAGAAGGGCTACCAGCTCAACGGACGCCTGCTGCGCCCGGCGATGGTCGTGGTCAGCAAGGCACCTGCAGCGGTTTCGCCGTCGATTGACGAGCAGGCTTGAAATCGCTTCAGGCGTCCCCATCTAGGTGTCAAGCATTCAAGTATTACCGCAGTTAGCCACCACTGCTGCGGCAACCAAATTCAAGTTTCGGGAGAGTTAACATGGGCAAAATCATCGGTATCGACCTGGGGACTACCAACTCCTGCGTCTCGATCCTGGAAAACGGCAACGTCAAGGTCATCGAAAACGCCGAAGGCGCGCGTACCACGCCGTCGATCATCGCGTACGCCAACGATGGCGAGATCCTGGTCGGCCAGTCGGCCAAGCGTCAGGCCGTTACCAACCCGCACAACACCCTGTACGCGGTAAAGCGTCTGATCGGCCGTCGCTTCGACGAAGACGTCGTGCAGAAAGACATCCAGATGGTTCCGTACAAGATCGTCAAGGCTGACAATAGCGACGCCTGGGTCGAAGTCAACGGCCAGAAAATGGCGCCGCCACAGATCTCCGCCGAGATCCTGAAAAAGATGAAGAAGACCGCCGAAGACTACCTCGGCGAGCCAGTCACCGAAGCGGTCATCACCGTTCCGGCCTACTTCAACGACAGCCAGCGCCAGGCTACCAAGGATGCCGGTCGCATCGCAGGTCTGGACGTAAAACGTATCATCAACGAGCCAACCGCAGCTGCGCTGGCCTACGGCATGGACAAGGCCAAGGGCGATCACACCGTGATCGTTTACGACCTGGGCGGCGGTACCTTCGACGTGTCGGTGATCGAGATCGCTGAAGTCGACGGCGAGCACCAGTTCGAAGTACTGGCCACCAACGGCGACACCTTCCTCGGTGGTGAAGACTTCGACATCCGTCTGATCGACTACCTCGTCGACGAGTTCAAGAAAGAAAGCGGCATGAACCTCAAGGGTGACCCGCTGGCTATGCAGCGCCTGAAAGAAGCTGCTGAAAAGGCCAAGATCGAGCTGTCCTCGAGCCAGCAGACCGACGTCAACCTGCCGTACATCACTGCAGATGCCACCGGTCCCAAGCACCTGAACGTGAAGATTTCCCGCGCCAAGCTGGAATCGCTGGTCGAAGACTTGGTTCAGCGCACCATCGAGCCATGCCGCATCGCCATGAAAGACGCCGGTATCGACGTCAGCAAGATCGACGACGTGATCCTGGTTGGTGGCCAGACCCGTATGCCAATGGTGCAGAAGGCCGTTGCCGACTTCTTCGGCAAGGAAGCACGCAAGGACGTCAACCCGGACGAAGCCGTTGCCATGGGTGCAGCCATCCAGGGTGCGGTACTGGCCGGTGACGTGAAAGACGTACTGCTGCTGGACGTCAGCCCGCTGACCCTGGGTATCGAAACCATGGGTGGCGTGATGACCGCGCTGATCGAGAAAAACACCACCATTCCGACCAAGAAGTCGCAGGTGTTCTCGACTGCCGATGACAACCAGAGCGCCGTGACCATTCACGTGCTGCAGGGTGAGCGCAAGCAGGCTTCGCAGAACAAGTCCCTGGGCAAGTTCGACCTGGCCGAGATTCCGCCAGCACCACGTGGCGTGCCACAAATCGAAGTGACCTTCGACATCGACGCCAACGGCATCCTGCACGTAGGCGCCAAGGACAAGGCCACTGGCAAGACCCAGTCGATCGTGATCAAGGCCAACTCCGGTCTGTCTGACGAAGAAATTCAACAGATGATCCGCGACGCCGAAGCGAACTCGGAAGAAGATCGCAAGTTCGAAGAACTGGCCGCTGCCCGTAACCAGGGTGACGCACTGGTTCACTCGACTCGCAAGATGGTCGCTGACGCCGGTGACAAGGTCACTGCCGAAGAGAAGACCGCGATCGAAGCTGCCGTCGTTGCGCTGGAAGCTGCTGTAAAAGGCGACGACAAGGCTGTCATCGACGCCAAGGTCGAAGAGCTGTCGAAAGTATCGGCTCCGGTTGCCCAGAAAATGTACGCCGAGCAGCAGGCCGAGCAGCCTCAGGGTGGTGCCCAGCAGCACGCCGAGGAAGCGAAGCACGACGACGTCGTCGACGCCGAGTTCGAAGAAGTCAAAGACAACAAGTAATTGCTACAGGTTGTCGGCCGGTTGACTGCTTTCTAGTGGTTGGCTGGTAGGATGTCGCCGCGCGGGGGCTTGCTCCCGCGTTGGCGTGTCTGGAATACCCGAATTTTTACAGCATTTGTCGTGCTTCCTGGAGGGGGTGAGGCAGGTGCTGGCGGCACCGCGCGATATGCGCAGAGGTTTGCCGAACGTCCTCAAGAGTGCAAAGACTTATGGCAAAGCGTGACTATTACGAAGTTCTGGGAGTTGAGCGCGGCTCCAGTGAATCGGACCTGAAAAAGGCTTATCGTCGCCTGGCGATGAAGCATCACCCGGACCGTAATCCTGATGACAAAGAGTCGGAAGAGAAATTCAAGGAAGCCAACGAGGCTTACGAAGTTCTCTCCGATGCCAGCAAGCGTGCGGCTTACGACCAGTACGGCCATGCCGGCGTCGACCCGAGCATGGGCGGCGGTGGTGCGGGCTTTGGTGGTGCGAACTTCTCCGATATTTTCGGTGATGTCTTCAGCGACTTCTTCGGCGGTGGCCGTGGTGGTTCGCGCGGCGGTGCCCAGCGGGGCAGTGACCTGCGCTACACCCTGGAGCTGAACCTGGAAGAAGCCGTGCGTGGCACCACGGTCAATATCCGTGTGCCGACGCTGGTCAATTGCAAGCCGTGCGACGGTTCCGGTGCCAAGCAGGGCTCGTCGCCATCGACCTGTCCGACCTGTGGCGGTATCGGCCAGGTGCGCATGCAGCAGGGTTTCTTCTCGGTCCAGCAGACCTGCCCGCGTTGCCACGGCCAGGGCAAGATCATCACCGACCCGTGCGGCTCCTGCCATGGCGAAGGCCGTGTCGAAGAGTACAAGACCCTGTCGGTCAAGGTGCCGGCCGGCGTCGATACCGGTGATCGCATTCGCCTGTCCGGTGAAGGCGAGGCGGGCTCCCACGGCGGGCCGACCGGTGACCTGTACGTTGTGATCAACGTGCGCGAACACCCGATCTTCCAGCGCGACGGTAAGCATCTTTACTGCGAAGTGCCGATCAGCTACACCGATGCCGCCCTGGGTGGCGAGCTGGAAGTGCCGACCCTCGACGGTCGGGTCAAGCTGAAGATTCCGGAAGGCACCCAGACCGGCAAGCAGTTCCGTCTGCGTGGCAAAGGCGTGGCTCCGGTTCGCGGTGGTGGTGCCGGTGACCTGATGTGCCGGGTGGCGGTCGAAACCCCGGTCAACCTCAGCCGTCGCCAGCGCGAGCTGCTCGAAGAACTGCGTGACTCGCTGGAAGGTGACAGTTCCCATTCGCCCAAGGCCAGTGGCTGGTTCGAGGGTGTGAAACGCTTCTTCGGCGACTTGTAAGAAGGAATAGGGCATGCGACGTATAGCGGTAATGGGCGCGGCAGGGCGCATGGGCAAGACCCTGATCGAAGCGGTGCAGCAAGCGCCGGGCGCAGGCCTGACGGCCGCGGTCGATCGTCCGGACAGCACCCTGGTGGGTGCCGATGCGGGTGAGCTGGCGGCGCTGGGTCGGATCGGTGTGCTGTTGTCCGACGATCTGGCCAAGGTGGTCGACGAGTTCGACGTGCTGATCGACTTCACCCACCCTTCGGTGACCCTGAAGAACCTGGCGTTCTGCCGCAAGGCGGGCAAGGCCATGGTCATCGGTACCACGGGGTTCAGTGTCGAAGAGAAGCAGCTGCTGGCCGAGGCGGGCAAGGAGATCCCGATCGTCTTCGCCGCCAACTTCAGCGTTGGCGTCAACCTCAGCCTGAAGCTGCTGGACATGGCGGCGCGGGTGCTTGGCGATGACGTGGACATCGAGATCATCGAGGCCCACCACCGGCATAAGGTCGATGCGCCGTCGGGTACCGCGCTGCGCATGGGCGAGGTGGTTGCCAATGCGCTGGGTCGCAACCTGCAGGAAGTGGCGGTCTATGGTCGTGAAGGCCAGACCGGCGCACGTGATCGCCAGACCATTGGTTTCGCCACTGTGCGCGCCGGCGATGTGGTCGGTGACCACACTGTGCTGTTCGCTGCCGAAGGTGAGCGCCTGGAGATCACCCACAAGGCCTCCAGCCGCATGACCTTTGCCAAGGGGGCGGTGCGTGCCGCGCTGTGGCTGGACGGGCGCGAGCCTGGCCTGTACGACATGCAGGACGTGCTCGACCTGCGTTGATTGCTGCATGGGGCCGCTTTGCGGCCCATCGCAGGCTTCGCCAGCTCCCACAGGGTTCATTGTCGATCCTTGTGGGGTGGCCAATGATTTCCCGCCTCCCGATGCGCTCTGTCGCATTCCTGCGCCTTTCAGGCACATCAGTGGTAGACCAAAAAAGCGTTTTTCTGTAAGCTACAGCTTTAGTGTGTCCACTAAAAGCGCGCAGATAATTCGACGAAGAAAGCGGGGTGACGTGTCTATACGTCATTCCGCTTTTTTGCAACCTGCGATCGCCCCTTCAGGCTTGATTTACGGGAGGTCTTCTTGACTAAGCCAGCCATACTCGCCCTTGCCGATGGCAGCATTTTTCGCGGTGAAGCCATTGGAGCCGACGGTCAGACCGTTGGTGAGGTGGTGTTCAACACCGCAATGACCGGCTATCAGGAAATCCTGACTGACCCTTCCTATGCGCAGCAAATCGTTACCCTGACGTACCCACACATCGGCAACACCGGCACCACCCCGGAAGACGCCGAATCCGACCGCGTCTGGTCGGCCGGCCTGGTGATTCGCGACCTGCCCCTGATCGCGAGCAACTGGCGTAACAAGCAGTCCCTGCCTGACTACCTCAAGGCCAACAACGTGGTCGCGATCGCCGGTATCGACACCCGCCGCCTGACGCGCATCCTGCGTGAGAAGGGCGCGCAGAACGGTTGCATCCTGGCCGGCGACAACATCAGCGAAGAGGCTGCAATCGCCGCCGCTCGTGGTTTCCCGGGCCTGAAGGGCATGGACCTGGCGAAAGTCGTCAGCACCAAGAACAGCTACGAGTGGAACTCCAGCGTCTGGGAACTGAAGACCGACAGCCATGCGACCATCGCCGCCGCCGAGCTGCCGTACCACGTGGTTGCCTACGACTACGGCGTCAAGCTGAACATCCTGCGCATGCTGGTTGCCCGCGGCTGCCGCCTGACCGTGGTGCCGGCGCAAACCCCGGCCAGCGAAGTCCTGGCACTCAACCCTGATGGCGTGTTCCTGTCCAACGGCCCTGGCGATCCGGAGCCTTGCGACTACGCGATCCAGGCGATCAAGGACATCCTCGAAACCGAGATCCCGGTCTTCGGTATCTGCCTGGGCCACCAGTTGCTCGCCCTGGCCTCCGGTGCCAAGACCGTCAAGATGGCCAACGGTCACCACGGTGCCAACCACCCGGTCCAGGACCTGGATACCGGCGTGGTGATGATCACCAGCCAGAACCACGGTTTTGCGGTTGATGAAGCAAGCCTTCCGACCAACGTCCGTGCCATCCACAAGTCGCTGTTCGACGGTACCCTGCAAGGCATCGAGCGCACCGACAAGTGCGCGTTCAGCTTCCAGGGTCACCCTGAAGCCAGCCCGGGTCCGACCGACGTCGCGCCCCTGTTCGACCGTTTCATCGATGCCATGGCCAAGCGCCGCTGAGCACCTGGCGAGAAGGCCCTGGACCGGTGCAAGCCGCGTTCAGGTGCCGCCCCCACGATTGTTCAAAGCGGCTTGCCGACTGACCTGCGGAATTGAGTGATACCCATGCCAAAACGTACAGACATTAAAAGCATCCTGATTCTCGGCGCTGGCCCGATCGTGATCGGCCAGGCCTGCGAATTCGACTACTCCGGCGCCCAGGCGTGCAAAGCCCTGCGCGAGGAAGGTTTCCGCGTCATCCTGGTGAACTCCAACCCGGCCACCATCATGACCGACCCGGCCATGGCCGACGCCACCTACATCGAGCCGATCAAGTGGCAATCGGTGGCCAAGATCATCGAGAAAGAGCGTCCTGACGCGCTGCTGCCGACCATGGGTGGCCAGACTGCCCTGAACTGCGCCCTGGACCTGGAGCGCGAAGGCGTCCTGGAAAAGTTCGGCGTGGAAATGATCGGTGCCAACGCCGACACCATCGACAAGGCCGAAGACCGTTCGCGCTTCGACACCGCCATGAAGGCCATCGGCCTGGAGTGCCCGCGCTCCGGTATCGCCCACAGCATGGAAGAGGCCAATGCGGTGCTCGAGAAGCTCGGCTTCCCGTGCATCATCCGTCCGTCCTTCACCATGGGCGGCACCGGTGGCGGTATCGCCTACAACCGTGAAGAATTCGAAGAAATCTGCGCCCGTGGTCTGGACCTGTCGCCGACCAAGGAACTGCTGATCGACGAATCGCTGATCGGCTGGAAAGAGTACGAGATGGAAGTGGTCCGCGACAAAAAGGACAACTGCATCATCGTCTGCTCGATCGAGAACTTCGACCCGATGGGCGTGCACACCGGTGACTCGATCACTGTTGCTCCGGCACAGACCCTGACCGACAAGGAATACCAGATCATGCGCAACGCCTCCCTGGCGGTGCTGCGTGAAATCGGTGTCGAGACTGGCGGTTCCAACGTGCAGTTCGGTATCTGCCCGAACACCGGCCGCATGGTCGTGATCGAGATGAACCCGCGCGTTTCCCGTTCCTCGGCGCTGGCATCGAAAGCCACTGGCTTCCCGATCGCCAAGATCGCCGCCAAGCTGGCTGTCGGCTATACCCTGGACGAGCTGCAGAACGACATCACCGGCGGCCGTACCCCGGCGTCCTTTGAGCCGTCGATCGACTACGTCGTCACCAAGCTGCCACGCTTCGCCTTCGAGAAATTCCCGAAAGCCGACGCCCGCCTGACCACCCAGATGAAGTCCGTGGGTGAAGTCATGGCCATCGGCCGGACCTTCCAGGAGTCGCTGCAGAAAGCCCTGCGCGGCCTGGAAGTCGGTGTCTGCGGCCTGGACCCGAAAGTCGACCTGGCCAGCCCTGACGCTGCCAGCATCCTCAAGCGCGAGCTGACCGTACCGGGCGCCGAGCGTATCTGGTACGTGGCCGACGCCATGCGCTCGGGCATGACCTGCGACGAGATCTACGCCCTGACCGGTATCGACCACTGGTTCCTGGTGCAGATGGAAGACCTGATCAAGGAAGAAGAGAAGGTCAAGACCCTGGCCCTGTCGGCCATCGACAAGGACCTGATGCTGCGCCTCAAGCGCAAGGGCTTCTCCGACCAGCGTCTGGCCAAGCTGCTGGGCATCACCGACAAGAACCTGCGTCGTCACCGCCACAAGCTGGAAATCTTCCCGGTCTACAAGCGCGTCGACACCTGCGCGGCCGAGTTCGCCACCGACACCGCCTACCTGTACTCCACCTACGAGGAAGAGTGCGAGGCCAGCCCGTCGACCCGCGACAAGATCATGATCTTGGGCGGCGGTCCTAACCGTATCGGCCAGGGCATCGAGTTCGACTACTGCTGCGTGCACGCGGCGCTGGCCCTGCGTGAAGACGGTTACGAGACCATCATGGTCAACTGCAACCCGGAAACCGTCTCCACCGACTACGACACCTCCGATCGCCTGTACTTCGAGCCGCTGACCCTGGAAGACGTACTGGAAGTGGTGCGCGTCGAGAAGCCAAAAGGCGTGATCGTCCACTACGGCGGCCAGACCCCGCTGAAACTGGCTCGCGCCCTCGAAGAGGCCGGCGTGCCGATCATCGGTACCAGCCCTGACGCCATCGACCGCGCCGAAGACCGCGAGCGCTTCCAGCAGATGGTCCAGCGCCTGAACCTGCTGCAGCCGCCAAACGCTACCGTGCGCAGCGAAGACGAAGCCATCCGCGCCGCCGGCAGCATCGGCTACCCGCTGGTGGTTCGCCCGTCCTACGTACTGGGCGGCCGCGCCATGGAGATCGTCTACGAGCTGGACGAGCTCAAGCGTTACCTGCGTGAAGCGGTCCAGGTGTCCAACGACAGCCCGGTACTGCTCGACCACTTCCTCAACTGCGCCATCGAGATGGACGTGGATGCGGTCTGTGACGGCACCGACGTGGTGATCGGCGCGATCATGCAGCACATCGAACAGGCCGGTGTTCACTCCGGTGACTCGGCGTGCTCGCTGCCACCGTACTCGCTGCCAGCCCACGTGCAGGACGAAGTGCGCGAGCAGGTCAAGAAAATGGCCCTGGAACTGGGCGTTGTCGGCCTGATGAACGTGCAGCTGGCCCTGCAGGGCGACAAGATCTACGTGATCGAAGTCAACCCGCGCGCCTCGCGTACCGTGCCGTTCGTCTCCAAGTGCATCGGCACCTCCCTGGCGATGATCGCAGCCCGTGTCATGGCCGGCAAATCCTTGAAAGAGCTGGGCTTCACCAAGGAAATCATCCCGAACTTCTACAGCGTCAAGGAAGCCGTCTTCCCGTTCGCCAAGTTCCCGGGTGTTGACCCGATCCTCGGCCCTGAGATGAAATCCACCGGTGAAGTCATGGGTGTCGGCGACAGCTTCGGTGAAGCCTTCGCCAAGGCCCAGATGGGTGCCAGCGAAGTGCTGCCGACCGGCGGTACCGCGTTCATCAGCGTGCGTGACGACGACAAGCCGCAAGTGGCTGGCGTTGCCCGTGACCTGATCGCCCTGGGCTTCGAAGTGGTCGCCACCGTCGGTACCGCCAAGGTCATCGAAGCGGCTGGCCTGAAAGTGCGTCGCGTGAACAAGGTGACCGAAGGTCGTCCGCACGTGGTCGACATGATCAAGAACGACGAAGTGTCGCTGATCATCAACACCACCGAAGGTCGCCAGTCGATCGCTGACTCCTACTCGATTCGTCGCAATGCGTTGCAGCACAAGATCTACTGCACCACCACCATTGCGGCCGGTGAAGCCATCTGCGAAGCGCTGAAGTTTGGTCCGGAAAAGACCGTTCGCCGCTTGCAGGATCTGCATGCAGGACTCAAAGCATGAGCATTACCAAGTACCCGATGACCGTCCAGGGCGCTCGCGCCCTGGAGGAAGAGCACCTTTTCCTCAGCAAGACCGAGCGTCCGCGCTTGAGTCAGGCAATCGGTGAAGCCCGCGAACTGGGCGACCTCAAGGAAAATGCCGAATACCATGCCGCCCGTGAGGAGCAAGGCATGGTCGAGGCGCGTATCCGCGATATCGAAGGCCGTCTGCAGAACTCGGTGGTGATCGATGTGACCACCATTGCCCACACCGGCAAGGTGATCTTCGGTACTACCGTGGATCTGGAGAACACCGAGACCGGCGATCAGGTGACCTATCAGATCGTTGGCGAGGACGAGGCGGACATCAAGAAGGGCAAGCTTTCGGCCGGTGCGCCGATTGCCCGTGCCATCATCGGCAAGGAAGAAGGTGACACTGTCGTCGTCAAGACGCCAAGTGGCACGGTCGAGTACGAGATTGTCGAAGTCAAGCACATCTGACCGGCGCCTGCGGGCGCCAACCCTCGAAGGGATCTTCTGGCAGCTGGCCCAGGTCTTCTGGGTTGGCGGTCTGTGGGTGTTTCACGTGGGGTTGGTGCCGGCGCTCAAGGTCAGTGGCCTGGCTCCGTTGCTGGTGCAGGACGTTGCCGTGCAGATCGACCGCTGGTTGATCGGCGTGGCGGCTGTCGGCCTGCTGACCCAGCTGGCCGTATTGGCGAGATTGCAGGGAGCGGCGGCCTGGTGGCGGACCTTCAGTGGCCAGATGCTGCTGGTGGGTTTCACCGCCTGCGTCGGCTACTACACCCTGCGCTACGGTATTTCCGCCGGGGAGCGCTGGCAGATGTTCTGCTTCGTGATCCTGGGGATCAGCGGTATCGTACTGGCGGCCCAGCCAGTCCCGACCAGGGCGCGTTAGCCGCGCCGCTGACCGGAGTCACCGTTACTTGTAGCGGTGGATGTTGGACAGTTGCTTGTTCGGCTGCGGGTTCCTGCGGTACAGCAGCACCATCTTGCCGATGATCTGCACCTGTTCCGCGCGACCGACCTTGCTCAGCTCGTCCATCACGGCCTTGCGTTCTTCGCGGTCTTCGAGCTTGACCTGGACCTTGATCAGTTCATGATCGACCAGAGCGCGCTCGAGTTCGGCGAGGACACCTTCGGTCAAACCATTGCCCGCCACGATCAGGACCGGCTTAAGGTCGTGACCAATGGATTTGTACTGTTTCTTCTGCTCGTTATTGAGCGGCATAATCTGACCCTTTGTCTGATTCTGTAAAAATGGCGGCCATTTTACCCGAGGGCCCGTGGATCCGCCCAGTTAATCACGACCCTTATCATCGAGGTGCCCAGTGGCGCGTTCCAAGACAAGCCTTGGCTGGCTGAAAAGACATGTCAACGATCCCTATGTGAAGCAGGCGCAGAAGGATGGTTACCGCTCGCGTGCGAGCTACAAGCTTCTGGAAGTCCAGGAGAAATACAAGCTGATCCGCCCCGGCATGAGCGTAATCGACCTGGGCGCGGCGCCCGGTGGCTGGTCGCAGGTCACCAGTCGGTTGATCGGCGGCCAGGGTCGCCTGATTGCCTCCGATATCCTGGAAATGGACAGCATTCCCGATGTGACCTTCATCCAGGGAGACTTCACCCAGGATGAAGTGCTGGCGCAAATCCTCGAAGCCGTGGGTAATTCACATGTGGACCTTGTGATTTCCGATATGGCCCCCAATATGAGTGGTACGCCTGCCGTGGATATGCCAAAAGCCATGTTCCTTTGTGAACTGGCCCTTGATCTGGCGACCCGGGTACTCAAGCCGGGTGGCAATTTCCTGATCAAGATTTTCCAGGGCGAAGGGTTCGATGCCTATTTGAAGGACGCTCGTCAGAAATTCGACAAAGTCCAGATGATCAAGCCGGACTCTTCACGTGACAGTTCTCGCGAACAATACCTGTTGGCATGGGGCTATCGCGGCGAGTGACAGGCGCCAGACCGGCGGTTTTCGAGGTGTCCCATAGTTTTTTCCAATGGGACACCTTGCCTGACCTGGATGAACATCGTGTAGTCTAGGTTTCACAAAGGGTTACAGACGGCGCCTGCACATGTGTAGGTAATGTAGTAAGTTAAGCCGGTGAATATCATGCGAGGCACGGCTGCGCCGTCAGCCGGCTTCAGAGGGTAGTTAATTGAACGACATGGCAAAGAACTTGATCCTGTGGTTGATCATCGCGGCTGTCCTGGTGACAGTGATGAACAACTTCTCCAGCCCGAATGAGCCACAGACCCTCAACTATTCTGACTTCATTCAGCAGGTCAAGGATGGCAAGGTCGAGCGCGTAGCGGTCGACGGCTATGTCATCACCGGCAAGCGTACCGATGGCGACAGCTTCAAGACCATCCGTCCGGCGATCCAGGACAACGGCCTGATCGGCGATCTGGTCGACAACCACGTCGTGGTCGAAGGCAAGCAGCCTGAGCAGCAGTCGATCTGGACCCAGTTGCTGGTTGCCAGCTTCCCGATCCTGGTGATCATTGCCGTGTTCATGTTCTTCATGCGCCAGATGCAAGGTGGCGCCGGTGGCAAGGGCGGGCCGATGAGCTTCGGCAAGAGCAAGGCGCGCCTGCTGTCCGAAGACCAGGTCAAGACCACCCTGGCCGACGTCGCAGGTTGCGACGAAGCCAAGGAAGAAGTGGGCGAGCTGGTTGAGTTCCTGCGCGATCCGGGCAAGTTCCAGCGCCTGGGTGGCCGTATCCCTCGTGGTGTGCTGATGGTCGGCCCGCCCGGTACCGGTAAGACCCTGCTGGCCAAGGCCATTGCCGGCGAAGCCAAAGTGCCGTTCTTTACCATTTCCGGTTCCGACTTCGTCGAAATGTTCGTCGGTGTCGGTGCCAGCCGCGTTCGCGACATGTTCGAACAGGCCAAGAAGCACGCACCGTGCATTATCTTCATCGACGAGATCGATGCCGTCGGTCGCCATCGTGGCGCCGGCATGGGCGGCGGTCACGACGAGCGCGAGCAGACCCTCAACCAGTTGCTGGTGGAGATGGACGGCTTCGAAATGAACGACGGCATCATCGTCATCGCCGCGACCAACCGTCCGGACGTGCTCGACCCGGCGCTGCTGCGTCCCGGTCGTTTCGACCGCCAGGTGGTGGTTGGCCTGCCGGACATCCGTGGTCGTGAGCAGATCCTCAAGGTCCACATGCGCAAGGTGCCGATCGGCGAGAACGTCAACCCGGCGGTCATTGCCCGTGGTACCCCTGGCTTCTCCGGTGCGGACCTCGCCAACCTGGTCAACGAGGCTTCGCTGTTCGCTGCCCGTGGTGGCAAGCGTACCGTCGAGATGAAGGAATTCGAGCTGGCCAAAGACAAGATCATGATGGGCGCCGAGCGCAAGACCATGGTCATGTCCGAGAAAGAGAAGCAGAACACCGCCTACCACGAAGCGGGTCATGCCATCGTCGGTCGCGTCGTGCCTGAGCACGATCCGGTCTACAAGGTATCGATCATTCCCCGTGGTCGTGCCCTGGGTGTCACCATGTTCTTGCCTGAGGAAGATCGTTACAGTCTGTCCAAGCGTGCGCTGATCAGCCAGATCTGCTCGCTGTACGGCGGCCGAATCGCCGAGGAAATGACCTTGGGCTTCGATGGCGTGACCACCGGTGCCTCCAACGACATCATGCGTGCCAGCCAGATTGCCCGGAACATGGTCACCAAGTGGGGCCTGTCGGAAAAACTCGGCCCCCTGATGTATGCAGAGGAAGAGGGCGAAGTGTTCCTGGGGCGCAGTGCCGGTTCCCAGCACGCCAGCGTCTCCGGCGAAACGGCCAAGCTGATCGACTCCGAGGTGCGCAGCATCATCGACCAATGCTATGCCACCGCCAAGCAGATTCTCACCGATAACCGCGACAAGCTCGACGCCATGGCCGATGCGCTGATGAAGTACGAGACCATCGATGCCGAGCAGATCGACGACATCATGGCCGGTCGTACCCCGCGCGAACCGCGTGACTGGGAAGGTGGATCGGGCAGCACCACTGCGCAGCAGGGTGATCGTCCGGAATCGCCGATCGGCGGCCCGGCGGCGCAACACTAAGGGCTTCTATGACCTCACAGCAGTACCCAACCCGGTTGCCTTGCGGCAACCGGCTTCTTGATTTGTCCCGTACCCATGTCATGGGTATCCTCAATATCACCCCCGATTCCTTCTCCGACGGCGGTCGTTTCAATCAGCGTGACGCAGCCTTGCGCCACGCCGAGGCGATGGTCGCGGCCGGCGCTACCCTGATCGATATCGGTGGCGAGTCCACCCGGCCGGGAGCCAGGGCGGTCTCTGCGCTCGAAGAGCTCGAGCGGGTCGCGCCTATGGTCGAGGCGATCAGTCGCGAACTGGACGTGATCATCTCGGTCGATACGTCGACACCGGCAGTTATCCGCGAGTCGGCCAGGCTTGGCGCCGGGCTGATCAACGATGTGCGCTCGCTCAGTCGTGATGGTGCCCTGGATGCCGCTGCTGCGACCGGTTTGCCGGTGTGCCTGATGCACATGCGCGGTGAGCCGGGCGACATGCAGGACAATCCGCATTACGAAGATGTCACCCGTGAGGTGGCGAGTTATCTTGAGCAACGGATGGCGGCGTGTGCGGCAGTGGGTATCGACGCTGGGCGCATCATCCTCGATCCGGGCTTCGGCTTTGCCAAGAACCTGGCGCATAACCTCAGCCTGTTCAAGCACATGGAGGACCTCTATCGCCTGGGACGTCCATTGCTGGTCGGGGTGTCGCGCAAGAGCATGGTCGGGCAGACCCTGGATCGCCCGGTCGACCAACGTCTTTATGGCAGCCTGGCACTGGCTGCCCTGGCGATGACCAAGGGCGCGAGCATATTGCGCGTTCATGATGTCGCCGAAACCGCCGATGTAGTGCGGATGATTGCCGCGGTGCAAGCCGCCGAATAATAAGTGATGGAGCCCCTATGAGCAGAAAATACTTTGGTACCGACGGCATCCGTGGCCGCGTTGGCGTATACCCCATCACCCCCGACTTCATGCTCAAGCTCGGCTGGGCGGCGGGCATGGCCTTCCGCAAGATGGGCGCTTGCCGGGTACTGGTAGGCAAGGACACCCGTATTTCCGGGTACATGTTCGAATCGGCCCTGGAGGCCGGCCTGTCCGCCGCAGGCGCTGATGTGATGCTGCTGGGGCCGATGCCGACGCCGGCCATCGCCTACCTGACCCGCACCTTCCATGCTGAAGCGGGCATCGTCATCAGTGCCTCGCACAACCCCCATGACGACAACGGCATCAAGTTCTTCTCCGGCCAGGGCACCAAGCTGCCTGATGAAGTGGAACTGATGATCGAGGAGCTGCTCGACCAGCCCATGACCGTGGTCGAGTCGAGCAAGCTGGGCAAGGTATCGCGCATCAATGACGCAGCCGGCCGCTACATCGAATTCTGCAAGAGCAGTGTGCCGACCAGCACCGACTTTGCCGGTCTCAAGCTGGTGATCGATTGCGCCCATGGTGCGACCTACAAGGTGGCGCCGAGCGTGTTCCGCGAGCTGGGTGCCGACGTCACGGTACTGTCGGCCCAGCCCGATGGCCTGAACATCAATGAAAACTGCGGTTCGACTCATATCGAATCGTTGCAGGCTGCCGTGCTGGTCGGTCATGCCGACCTGGGCATCGCTTTCGACGGCGACGGTGATCGCGTGCTGATGGTCGATCACACCGGCGCCATCGTCGACGGTGACGAGCTGTTGTACATTATCGCCCGTGACTTGAAGGACCGGAACAAGCTGCAGGGTGGCGTAGTCGGCACCCTGATGAGCAACCTGGGTCTGGAATTGGCTTTGAAGGACCTCGATATTCCGTTCGTGCGTGCCAAGGTCGGTGACCGCTACGTGATGGCTGAGCTGCTGGAGCGCGACTGGGTGATCGGGGGCGAGAACTCCGGTCACGTCGTGTGCTGCAACCACACCACCACGGGCGATGCGATCATCGCTGCGCTGCAGGTGCTGATGGCCCTCAAGCGCCGTGGCGAAACCCTGGCCCAGGCCCGCCAGACCCTGCGCAAGTGCCCGCAGGTGCTGATCAATGTGCGCTTCGGTGCCAGCAAGGTCGATCCGCTGGAGCATCCGGCCGTCAAGGAAGCCAGTGCCCGGGTCACCGAGGAAATGGCCGGTCGTGGTCGCGTGTTGCTGCGCAAGTCCGGAACAGAGCCTCTGGTGCGGGTCATGGTCGAAGGCGATGACGAAAACCAGGTGCGCGCCCATGCCGAAACCCTGGCCAAACTGGTAAGTGAAGTTTGCGTCTGAAATATGCTTGCCAGCAGTGATCGGGTTGGGTAACATCTGCGCCCACTTTGACCGACGAGGTACAGCATGCGTCGCCCTATGGTAGCTGGTAACTGGAAGATGCACGGTACCCGCGCCAGCGTCGCTGAGCTGATCGAGGGCTTGAGTGATCAAGTCCTGCCGAGCGGTGTTGAGGTCGCGGTGTTTCCACCCTCGCTGTACATCAATCAGGTGATTGATGGCGTGCAAGGGAAGTCGATCGCCGTTGGCGCTCAGAATTCTGCGGTAGAGCCTGAGCAAGGCGCACTGACCGGTGAAATTGCACCGAGTCAGCTGGTCGATGCAGGTTGCGAGCTGGTACTGATTGGGCACTCGGAGCGCCGCCAGATCATTGGCGAGAACGACGAAGTCCTCAATCGCAAGTTCGCTGCGGCACAGGCTTGTGGTTTGAAGCCGGTGCTCTGCGTAGGGGAGACCCTCGAAGAGCGCGAAGCGGGTAAAACGCTTGAGATTGTCGGGCGTCAGCTGGGCAGCATCATCGAAGCATTCGGTGTTGAAGCCTTCGCCAATGCGGTGATTGCCTATGAGCCTGTCTGGGCCATCGGTACGGGTCTGACGGCCACGCCACAGCAAGCGCAGGATGTGCATGCAGCCATCCGCGCACAGTTGGCGGCAGAGAATGCTGAAGTCGCGAAGAATGTGCGGCTTCTATACGGCGGCAGCGTGAAGGCGGCCAATGCGGCTGAACTGTTCGGCATGCCGGATATCGATGGAGGCCTGATTGGTGGGGCTTCCTTGAACGCAGACGAATTCGGTGCAATTTGTCGCGCCGCAGGAAACTGAAAAATGCTGGAAACAGTGATTGTTGTGTTTCATCTGTTGGGCGCACTGGGTTTGGTAGTGCTGGTGTTGCTGCAACAGGGTAAAGGTGCGGAAGCGGGTGCATCTTTCGGCGCAGGTGCTTCAAATACTGTGTTCGGAAGCCAAGGTTCTGCTACCTTTCTGAGTAAGTTTACTGCTATACTAGCTGCCTCTTTCTTCTTAACTGCTCTTGGGTTAGGATACTTTGCTAAGGAGAAAGCTCACGAGCTGACTCAAGTAGGGTTGCCAGATCCAGCGGTATTGGAAGTAAAGCAGCAAAAGCCGGCAACAGATGATGTACCGGTGCTCCAGGAGCAGAAGAGCGAAGCCACTAAGACTGGCGATGTTCCTCCCGCTCAAGAGCAGAAGTAACGGGTTTCAAAGTAGTATTGCCGAGGTGGTGGAATTGGTAGACACGCAACCTTGAGGTGGTTGTGCCCATAGGGTGTAGGGGTTCGAGTCCCCTTCTCGGTACCAATTGAAACAAGACAGCCCGCTACAGCGGGCTTTCTTGTAGGTGGAGGTTAGATTGACCCCTGTTGGGGTTCGGTCGTATACTTTCGCCCCAGCTTTGTCGCGGGGTGGAGCAGTCTGGTAGCTCGTCGGGCTCATAACCCGAAGGTCGTTGGTTCAAATCCAGCCCCCGCAACCAGTTTCAGCGGAGCCCCTTTTGCAGGGGCTTTTTCTTGGCTGAACAGTCATAGCGTCGGTATTCAACGACGTATCAGGGATGGGCGCTTTGCCCATTTTTTATTTGCACAGCATGCACGAGGGGGTTCAGGTGTCGAGCAAGCTAGAACAGTTGCAGGCCTTGTTGGCCCCGGTGGTCGAGGCTCTTGGCTATCAATGCTGGGGGATCGAATTCATCTCTCAGGGCAAGCATTCGGTACTGCGTATCTATATCGACAAAGAAGGCGGCATCCTGGTTGACGACTGCGAAGCCGTCAGTCGTCAGGCCAGCGCCATTCTGGACGTCGAAGATCCGATCAGTTCCGAATACACCCTTGAAGTGTCCTCTCCTGGCATGGATCGCCCACTGTTCACGTTGGAACAGTTTGCTTCGCATGCCGGCGAACAAGTGAAGATCAAGCTGCGTACGCCCTTTGAAGGTCGTCGTAACTTTCAGGGCCTTCTCCGTGGTGTGGAGGAGCAGGATGTGATTGTCCAGGTAGACAACCACGAGTTCCTGTTGCCGATCGATTCGATCGACAAGGCCAACATTATTCCCAGTTTTGACTGAGACGTGCCGGGTCCGGCGGACCGCGCGGATCCAATGGCTTGCGAAAGGCGAGGCGTACGATGAGCAAAGAAGTACTGCTGGTTGTTGAGTCGGTATCCAACGAAAAGGGCGTACCGGCCGGCGTGATTTTTGAAGCGCTGGAAGTGGCACTGGCCACTGCAACCAAAAAACGTTTTGACGACGAAGTCGACCTGCGTGTGGAAATCAACCGCCACACCGGTAGCTACGAAACCTTCCGTCGCTGGACGGTCGTCGACGAAGCGGATCTGGACGATCCGGCAATCGAAACCTGGCTGGCCAAGATTCAGGACACTCATCCTGATGCCAAGGTCGGCGACGTCATCGAAGAGAAGATCGAATCGATCGAGTTCGGCCGCATCGCTGCCCAGACCGCCAAGCAGGTCATCGTGCAGAAGGTCCGTGAAGCCGAGCGCGCCCAAGTGGTGGACGCCTATCGCGAGCGTCTGGGCGAGATCATCTCCGGTACCGTCAAGAAGGTCACCCGTGACAACGTCATCGTCGACCTGGGCAACAACGCCGAAGCGCTGCTGGCCCGCGAAGACATCATCTCCCGCGAGACTTTCCGCGTCGGTGTGCGCCTGCGTGCCCTGCTCAAGGAAATCCGCACCGAGAACCGTGGCCCGCAGCTGATCCTGTCGCGTACCGCGCCACAGATGCTGATCGAACTGTTCCGCATCGAAGTGCCGGAAATCGCCGAGGGCCTGATCGAAGTCATGGCCGCGTCCCGTGATCCGGGTTCGCGCGCCAAAATCGCCGTACGCTCCAAGGACAAGCGCATTGATCCACAAGGCGCCTGCATCGGCATGCGCGGTTCGCGTGTCCAGGCTGTATCGGGTGAGCTGGGTGGTGAGCGTGTGGATATCGTCCTGTGGGACGACAACCCTGCGCAGTTCGTCATCAACGCCATGTCGCCGGCTGAAGTCGCGGCGATCATCGTTGATGAAGACGCCCATGCCATGGATATCGCCGTCGGCGCCGACAACCTGGCCCAGGCGATCGGCCGTGGTGGCCAGAACGTGCGCCTGGCCAGCCAGTTGACCGGCTGGACCCTGAACGTGATGACCGAATCGGACATCCAGGCCAAGCAGCAAGCTGAAACCGGTGACATCCTGCGCAACTTCATCGACGAGCTGGAAGTCGACGAAGAGCTGGCTCAGGTGCTGGTCGATGAAGGCTTCACCAGCCTGGAAGAGATTGCCTACGTACCGCTGGAAGAGATGCTCAACATCGACGGCTTTGACGAAGACATCGTCAACGAGCTTCGTGCTCGTGCCAAGGATCGCCTGTTGACCAAAGCCATCGCTACTGAGGAAAAGCTGGCAGACGCCCATCCGGCCGAAGACCTGCTCTCGCTTGAGGGTATGGACAAGGATCTGGCGATGGAACTGGCGGTGCGCGGCGTAGTTACCCGCGAAGACCTGGCCGAGCAGTCGATTGACGACCTGCTCGACATCGACGGCATCGACGAAGAGCGTGCCGGCAAGTTGATCATGGCCGCCCGAGCCCACTGGTTCGAGTAATTAGGCGCGGCCTGAGGAGAGAAGTGCATGACGCAAGTCACGGTGAAAGAATTGGCCCAAGAGGTCGCTGCACCGGTAGAGCGCCTGCTGCAGCAGATGCGTGAGGCAGGTCTGCCGCACACCGACGCCGGTCAGGTAGTGACCGACAATGAGAAGCAGGCTTTGCTGGCTCATCTGAAGAGCAGCCACAAGGCGAAGGTGGAAGAGCCGCGCAAGATTACCTTGCAGCGCAAGACCACCAGCACCCTGCGTGTCGCCGGCAGCAAGAGCATCAGCGTAGAAGTACGCAAGAAGAAAGTATTCGTTCAGCGCAGCCCGGAAGAGATCCAGGCCGAGCAGAAGCGCGAGCTGGAAGAGCGCCGTGCAGCGGAAAACGCTGTGCGTGAAAAGGCCGAGGCCGAAGCACGTCAGCGTGCCGAGGAAGAAGCCCGTCGCCAGCCAGCCGCTGCACCTGCAGCCGCTGCCGCACCTGCGTCTGTCGCTGCTGCAGCGCCTGCGCCTGCGCCAGTGATCGAAGTGGCCGACGCCGCGCCGGCGCCGGTTGCCGAGCGCAAGAAGGACGACGTGCGTCGCAACGACAAGTCGCGTGACGAAGAGCGTCGTGGCGGCGAGCGTCGCAACGAAGCGCCACGCGTGTCGGTCAAGGTCAAGGAAAAGGAAAAGGCGCCAACTCCGCGTGCCGCTCCACGTACCACCGACGAAGAAAGCGATGGCTTCCGTCGTGGCGGTCGTGGCAAGGGCAAGCCGAAGAAGCGCAACGCCCATGGTTTCCAGAACCCGACCGGTCCGGTTATCCGCGACGTGCAGATCGGCGAGACCATCACCGTTTCCGACCTGGCCAACCAGATGTCGGTCAAGGCTGCTGAAGTCGTCAAGTTCATGTTCAAGCTGGGCACCCCGGTGACCATCAACCAGGTGCTCGATCAGGAGACCGCTCAGCTGGTCGCCGAAGAGCTGGGCCACAAGGTCACCCTGATCAGCGACACCGCCCTGGAAGACTCCCTGGCCGAATCGCTGAAGTTTGAAGGCGAGACCGAGACCCGTGCACCGGTCGTGACCGTAATGGGTCACGTTGACCACGGTAAGACCTCGCTGCTCGACTACATCCGTCGTGCCAAGGTTGCCGCTGGCGAAGCCGGTGGTATCACCCAGCACATCGGTGCCTACCATGTGGAAACCGACCGCGGCATGGTCACCTTCCTCGACACCCCTGGTCACGCTGCGTTTACCGCCATGCGTGCCCGTGGTGCCAAGGCCACCGACATCGTCATCCTGGTGGTCGCGGCGGACGACGGCGTGATGCCGCAAACCCGTGAAGCGGTCCAGCATGCCAAGGCTGCCGGCGTTCCACTGGTTGTCGCGGTGAACAAGATCGACAAGCCAGGTGCTGACATCGATCGCATCCGTAACGAGCTGTCTGTCGAAGGCGTTACCTCCGAGGACTGGGGTGGTGACACGCCGTTCGTCAAGGTATCGGCGAAGATGGGTACCGGCGTCGACGAACTGCTCGAAGCTGTCCTGCTGCAGGCCGAGATCCTCGAGCTCAAGGCCACTCCATCGGCCCCGGGTCGTGGCGTGGTGGTCGAGTCGCGTCTGGACAAGGGCCGTGGCCCGGTAGCCACCGTGCTGGTCCAGGACGGTACCCTGCGTCAGGGCGACATGGTCCTGTGCGGTTCGAACTACGGCCGCGTACGTGCCATGCTCGACGAAAACGGCAAGCCTGTTAAGGAAGCCGGTCCGTCGATTCCGGTCGAGATCCTCGGCCTGGACGGCACCCCGGATGCCGGTGACGAGCTGTCGGTAGTGGCTGACGAGAAGAAAGCCCGTGAAGTTGCGCTGTTCCGCCAAGGCAAGTTCCGCGAAGTCAAACTGGCTCGCGCACATGCCGGCAAGCTCGAGAACATCTTCGAGAGCATGGGCCAGGAAGAGAAGAAGACCCTCAACATCGTCCTCAAGACCGATGTGCGTGGTTCCCTCGAGGCCCTGCAGGGCTCCCTGGGCGGCCTGGGCAACGACGAAGTGCAGGTTCGTGTGATCGGTGGCGGCGTCGGTGGTATCACCGAGAGCGACGCCAACCTGGCGCTGGCCTCCAATGCAGTACTGTTCGGCTTCAACGTGCGTGCCGATGCCGGCGCGCGCAAGATCGTCGAGCAGGAAGGTCTGGATATGCGTTACTACAACGTGATCTACGACATCATTGAAGACGTCAAGAAAGCCCTGACCGGCATGCTCGGCAGCGATGTTCGCGAGAACATCCTGGGCGTCGCCGAAGTGCGTGATGTGTTCCGTTCGCCGAAGTTCGGCGCCATCGCCGGCTGTATGGTCATCGAGGGTACCGTGTACCGCAACCGTCCAATCCGCGTACTGCGCGAGGACGTGGTGATCTTCGAAGGCGAACTGGAATCGCTGCGCCGCTTCAAGGACGATGCCTCCGAAGTGCGTAACGGCATGGAGTGCGGTATCGGCGTGAAGAGCTACAACGACGTCAAGGTCGGCGACAAGATCGAAGTCTTCGAGAAAGTCCAAGTGGCTCGTACGCTCTAAGCATCGAGCATGGGAGGCGCGAAACGCCCGCCGCAAGGCGGTCGCCAGCGACCCTGAACGCAACGCCCGGTCAGGCTCAAGCCTGGTCGGGCGTTTGCCGCTTTAGTTACAGGTAGCAAAAATGGCAAAAGAATATAGCCGTACCCAACGCATTGGCGATCAGATTCAGCGCGAGCTGGCCCAGTTGATCCGTCGTGAAGTCAAAGACCCGCGCGTCGGCGTGGTCACCATTACCGCTGTGGATGTCAGCCGCGACGTCGGCCATGCCAAGGTGTTCATCACCTCCATGGGCCAGGAAGGCGCGGACGACATCAAGCAGACCCTCAAGGTGCTCAACGGCGCAGCCAGTTTCCTGCGCGTGCACCTGGGCAAAGAAATGCAACTGCGCAGCGTGCCGCAACTGCATTTCCACTATGACGAGAGCATCAGTCGCGGCGCCCACCTGTCGGCCCTGATCGAACGCGCCGTCGCCGAAGACAAGCTGCACCAGCCTTCCGACACGCCCCTGGACACCAAGGAGTAAGCGGTGGCTCAGGTCAAGCGTATCCGTCGTAACGTCAGCGGTATCATCCTGCTCGACAAGCCGTTGGGGTTCACCTCCAACGCTGCCTTGCAGAAGGTCCGCTGGCTGCTCAACGCCGAAAAGGCCGGGCACACTGGTAGCCTCGACCCACTGGCCAGCGGCGTACTGCCATTGTGCTTCGGTGAGGCGACCAAGTTCTCGCAATACCTGCTCGATTCCGACAAGGGCTACGAGACGGTCATGCAACTGGGCCAGACCACCACCACCGGCGATGCCGAAGGTGAAGTGCTCAAAGCCCGGGAGGTGACCGTTGGTCGCGCCGATATCGAAGCGGTTCTGCCACAATTTCGTGGTGAAATCAGTCAGATACCGCCGATGTACTCGGCCCTCAAGCGCGATGGCCAGCCGTTGTACAAGTTGGCACGTGCAGGGGAAGTAGTGGAGCGCGAGGCGCGTTCTGTTACTATTAACCGCTTGGAGTTGCTCGAGTGCGAAGGCACCCGGGTCCGCCTGTCGGTCGGTTGCAGCAAAGGCACCTACATCCGCACCCTGGTCGAGGATATCGGCGAGTTGCTGGGCTGTGGTGCGTATGTCGCCGAACTGCGCCGGACCCACGCCGGTCCCTTCGAGCTGGCCCAGACTGTGACCCTCGAGGAACTCGAGCAGGTCCATGCCGAAGGTGGCAACGAAGCGGTCGATCGCTTCCTGATGCCGTCTGACAGCGGTCTGCAGGACTGGCCTCTGCTGCAGTTCTCCGAGCACAGCGCCTTCTACTGGCTGCACGGCCAGCCGGTAAGGGCTCCCGACGCGCCGAAGTTCGGCATGGTGCGGGTACAGGATCACAACGGTCGCTTCATCGGTATCGGTGAAGTGAGCGAAGACGGGCGCATTGCGCCACGTCGTCTGATTCGGTCGGAATGATCGAAACCTTCGGCGTCAGGCTCCGGCCTGGCGCTGGCGGCAAAGAGGATGGCTGTTAATAGGCACGGTCACGCCTCACTTTATGAATACAGGGAGCAGTCCCTGGCCTATTGGAAACCGTTTGTTCGGTTTCCCTTGATTTGGAGAAGCCAGATGGCACTCAGCGTTGAAGAAAAAGCAAAGATCGTTGGCGAATTCCAGCAAGCTGCTGGTGACACCGGTAGCCCGGAAGTGCAAGTTGCACTGCTGACCGCCAACATCAACAAACTGCAAGGCCACTTCAAGGCCAACGGTAAAGACCACCACTCCCGTCGTGGCCTGATCCGTATGGTAAACCAGCGTCGTAAGCTGCTGGACTACCTGAAAGGCAAAGACACCACTCGTTACAGCGCCCTGATCGGTCGTCTGGGTCTGCGTCGCTAATAGCGTCCTGGCCAGTGGTGTGCACGGCGTGTTGCATGCTTCGCTTTCGATGCCTGGCGTTGAAAGCGATGAACACGCCGCGCGTATCTATGAGGTTGGCTGTCTGTCTCGCCTGAGCGGTTTACCGCAAGGGCAGGGCAGGCTACCAACCTCTAGTTTTATCTGGACGGTCAATGGGGCCGATTCCCCGTTCTGCCCAAGAATTCGCAAGAACCCGTTCCCCCAGAGCCACTGAAGAAGGTAGGAAACCGTGAACCCGGTAATCAAGAAGTTCCAGTTCGGTCAATCGACCGTTACCCTCGAGACGGGCCGCATTGCCCGCCAAGCATCCGGCGCTGTGCTGGTCACCGTCGACAACGATGTCACCGTGCTGGTGACCGTGGTCGGTGCCAAGCAGGCTGATCCAGGCAAAGGCTTCTTCCCCCTGTCCGTTCACTATCAGGAAAAGACCTACGCCGCCGGCAAGATTCCTGGTGGTTTCTTCAAGCGTGAAGGCCGTCCTTCCGAGAAAGAAACCCTGACCTCGCGTCTGATCGACCGTCCGATCCGTCCGCTGTTCCCTGAAGGCTTCATGAACGAAGTGCAGGTTGTCTGCACCGTCGTTTCCACCAGCAAGAAGACCGATCCGGACATCGCTGCGATGATCGGTACCTCGGCTGCCCTGGCCATCTCCGGCATTCCGTTCGAAGGCCCGATCGGCGCCGCCCGTGTCGCTTTCCACGAAAGCACCGGCTACCTGCTGAACCCGACCTACGAGCAACTGGCTGCCTCGAGCCTGGACATGGTCGTTGCCGGTACCTCCGACGCCGTTCTGATGGTTGAATCGGAAGCCAAAGAGCTGACCGAAGACCAGATGCTGGGCGCCGTACTGTTCGCCCACGACGAATTCCAGGCGGTCATCCAGGCTGTCAAGGAACTGGCCGCCGAAGCTGCCAAGCCTACCTGGGACTGGAAACCAGCCGTTGCCAACACCGAACTGCTGAACGCCATCCGCGCCGAACTCGGCGAAGCCGTTTCCCAGGCCTACACCATCACCGTCAAGGCCGACCGTTACGCTCGCCTGGGCGAACTGCGCGATCAGGCGATTGCCAAGTTCTCCGGTGAAGAAGGCCAACCATCGGCCGGCGAAGTCAAAGAGATCTTCGGCGAAATCGAATACCGCACCGTTCGCGAAAACATCGTCAACGGCAAGCCGCGTATCGACGGTCGCGACACCAAGACCGTACGTCCGCTGAACATCGAAGTCGGCGTTCTGCCAAAGACCCACGGTTCGGCGCTGTTCACCCGTGGCGAAACCCAGGCCCTGGTCGTTGCGACCCTGGGTACTGCCCGTGACGCCCAGCTGCTGGACACCCTCGAAGGCGAGAAGAAAGACCCCTTCATGCTGCACTACAATTTCCCGCCGTTCTCGGTGGGCGAGTGTGGCCGCATGGGTGGCGCTGGCCGTCGCGAAATCGGTCACGGCCGTCTGGCCCGTCGTTCGGTCCAGGCTATGCTGCCTGCCGCCGACCTGTTCCCGTACACCATCCGCGTCGTATCGGAAATCACCGAGTCCAACGGCTCCAGCTCCATGGCTTCGGTCTGCGGTGCTTCCCTGGCCCTGATGGACGCCGGTGTACCGATGAAGGCGCCAGTTGCCGGTATCGCCATGGGTCTGGTCAAAGAAGGCGAGAAGTTCGCCGTCCTGACCGACATCCTCGGTGACGAAGACCACCTGGGCGACATGGACTTCAAGGTTGCCGGTACCGCCAAGGGTGTTACCGCGCTGCAGATGGACATCAAGATCAACGGCATCACCGAAGAGATCATGGAAATCGCCCTGGGCCAGGCCCTGGAAGCGCGCCTGAACATCCTCGGTCAGATGAACCAGATCATCGGTCAGTCCCGTAGCGAGCTGTCGGAAAACGCTCCGACCATGATCGCCATGAAGATCGACACCGACAAGATCCGTGACGTCATCGGTAAAGGCGGCGCGACCATTCGTGCCATCTGCGAAGAGACCAAGGCTTCGATCGATATCGAAGACGACGGCTCGATCAAGATCTTCGGTGAGACCAAAGACGCCGCTGAAGCTGCTCGCCAGCGCGTTCTGAGCATTACCGCAGAAGCCGAGATCGGCAAGATCTATGTCGGCAAGGTCGAGCGCATCGTTGACTTCGGTGCCTTCGTCAACATCCTGCCGGGCAAGGACGGTCTGGTTCACATCTCCATGCTGAGCGATGCTCGCGTCGAGAAAGTGACCGACATCCTCAAGGAAGGTCAGGAAGTCGAAGTACTGGTACTGGACGTCGACAACCGCGGCCGTATCAAGCTGTCGATCAAGGACGTGGCTGCTGCCAAGGCATCCGGCGTCTAAGCGCGATGTGTTGAAAAAGGACCCTTCGGGGTCCTTTTTTTATGCCGGCAGGAAATGCCTTGGAGACTTGCATCTTGCACGCAGGATTTCGCCCTGGCATTGCAAAATGCATGACCCTGTTTTTTTGACTTGAAGGTAACTTACTGATTTCAAAGGAATTCGCGGTTAAGGGGAAGCTGGCACAGGCCCTGCTACAGTATCTGTACCCCTGCTGCCAGGACTGAAGGCGCAGACTTTTCGAAAAACAGGAGTGTCTCGTATGAAGAAGTTCGCTATTGCTGCCGCTACTGCCACCGCCCTGAGCCTGACCCTGGCCCACGCGGCATTCGCCCAACAGCCTGCCCAGGCGCCACTGACCCTCGCGGCCGGTGAAATGACCGAGGCAAAAGAAGCGACCTCCGATACCTGGATCACTACCAAGGTCAAAGCCGACCTGATGACCGAAAAAGGTATTCCGGGCACTGACATCAAGGTCGAGACCAACAAAGGCGTGGTTTCCCTGTCTTCCAATGTGATGTTGACCAAAACGCAGAAAGAGACTGCGGTGGCGATCACCAAGAAGATCAAAGGCGTGCAGGCTGTGTCGGCTGATGGCTTGAAAGCCGAATAAGCACAAACCCTTGAAGCCCCGGCACCTGTGCCGGGGCTTCGGGGTTTGCGTCATGTCAGGTTCTGCGCGGCGCCTGAATCGCTGGCGATGCCAGCTCCCACAGGGTTTAAGGTCACTCACAGACCATTGTGGGAGCCGGCGTTGCCGGCGATAGCGTGTTACTCCGCGTCCAGGTGCAGCGGGGTGATCACCCGGCCATCAGACTCGGCCTGTCCCAGGCTGGCATCAATGAAGTACACCCGCTCATCTTCCAGCTTGGCCTTGTCGACCAGGTAGTCCTTGATGCTGCTGGCTCGCGCCTGCCCCAGCTGACGCAGCAGCAGGGCGCTTTCAGCCCAGGACTTGAGCACTGCCTCGCGCAGTTGGGTGGTACGTTGCTCACGATCCAGCTGCTCCCACGCGGCCGGTGGTTGCTGCTTGAGTCGGGTGCGGTAGATACCTTCGAGCATCGCGGGTTTGTCGCTGTCGGGCACCTTCAGATCCGACGCTTGTGCCGGTACTTTGTCGCCGCGGCGCTGAAGGATCTTGTAGTAGGTACTCTGGTACTCGCGCTCCAGACGCTGCTGGGCAATCAACGGACCGTCACTCGTCTGGGCACTGGTGCCTTCGATTTCCAGGCGCAGGGCCGGGCGCTCCCTGAGTGCGGCGGCCAGTTTGTCCAGGGCGCCCTGGGCATCGGGGGCCAGGTCGCTGGAGCCGGGTGCGAAGGCGACGCTGCCCAGGTCCTGGGCGTCGCCGCCGCTGACCAGGCCGCCAATGAACTTGAACGGTGCCTGGGCGGCACGCAGCACCAGGTTGCGCAGGGTTTGCCAGACGATCGGCATGACGCTGAACTGAGGATCGTTCAAGTCGCCAGTGACCGGCAACTCGATGGAGATCTTGCCCTCGGTGTCCTTGAGCAGTGCTACCGCCAGGCGGATCGGCAGGTCGACCGCATCGGGGCTGTCGACTTTCTCACCCAGCTGCAACTGCTCGACCACCACCTTGTTCTCGGCCTTGAGGCGGCCCTGGGTGATGACGTAGTGCAGGTCGATGTTCAGCCGGCCCTTGCGGATACGAAAGCCCGCAAATTTGCCCGAATAGGGCGTCAGGGTGGTCAGCTCGACGCGTTTGAAGCTGGTGGCGATGTCCAGGCTGGCCATCGGGTCGAAGGGATTCAGCGCGCCCTTGATGGTCACGGGTGCATAGCGATCGACCTTGCCCTTGATATCGACTTTGGCCGGCTTGGGCTGGCGATTGTCGATGGTGCCGATCTGGCCGTTGAGCTGCTGGATGGCCGTGGCGAAGTTGGGCGTCAGGCTGAAGTCGGCGAAGTTGGCCGAGCCGTCGTCGATATCGATGGCGCCGATGCGGATGCCCAGCGGCTTGTCACTGCTCTTGGCCGCGGGTTTGGCGCTGCTCTTGGCCTGGGTCTGCGCAGTGGCGGGTTGGGGGATCAGCAGGTCATCGATGTTGGTCGTGCGGTCTTCGTTGATCATGAAGCGCGCATAGGGTTGCTTGAAGCTGACTTTACCGATGCTCAGGGCGTCGCCATGACGGTAGGAGAGACCGTCCAGGTTCAACTGCTGCCATTTGACGAAGTCACGGTCCTTGATGGTGTCCAGGGTGTGCAACTGGTTGACCTGGGCCTTGCCGTCGACGGTGAAGGCCAGCGGCTCGGTGCTCTTGAGATCGACATTGAGGTCGCTGCCGAGCATGCCGCTGCGCAATTCCAGGCGGATGAAGGGGCTGATGTAGGCCTGGGCCACGCGCAGGTCGATATCCTGGGTGCTGACTTTGAGCTTGGCGGTCACTGGCGCCAGGTTGACTTCACCGGCGGCCTGCAGCTTGCCTTGCTTGCCCACGCCGGTATCGAGCTTGAGGGTGAAGGGCGACTGGTTGAGGCTGTCGAAGTTCTGCAGGTCGAGGTTCAGCGGGCCGACATCCAGTGCCACCGGCTCTTTCTGCGAGCGGTCGGCCAGGTGCACCTGGTAATTGCGCAGTTGCACGTCCTTGAGCAGCACCTGCCAGGGTTTGTCTGGCGCGTCGGTGGCAGCCTTCTCTTCAGCGGCAGCAGGCTCGGCTTTCTCCTTGGGCGTAGCCTTGGCGGGCTGGCTGGCGAACAGCTTTTGCCAGTCGAGTTGGCCATCGGACTCCAGGGCGGCCCAGGTTTCCAGCTTTTCGCTGCGGATCTTGCCGACGGTGACCAATTGCTTGGCCAGGTCCACCGAGGTTTCGCTGACATCCAGGCGGGCCAGGCGCGCCAGTTGACGGCCATCCGGCGCCTTGATGGCAAAGGGCACAATGCTCACCGAGGTGTTGTCGAGCAGCAGTTCGGTTTCTTTGGACAGGTTGAGCTTGTAGTGGGTATCGAGGCTGAACACGCCTTCTTCCAGCACCAGTGGCACGGCATCGCGGACGTAGGGCCAGAAGGCCTTCATCTTGCCGTCGGTAACCTTCAGGGTGCCTTCGGACGCGAGGGGCACCAGGCTGAAGGTGCCGCTCCAGTCGATGCGACCACCGTGAGGGCCTATCGCTACCAGGGTCATGTCGGAACTGTCGTCGGGCAGGGTGCTGAGGTTTTTCAGTTCCAGGTTCATCGAGTCGTAGAGAAACTCGATCGGCTCGCTGGGGCGCAGGTCCTGGAAGTGCAGGTAGCCTTCATGAAGCTTGATGCTGCTGATGCGTACCGGAAACGGGTCGCTGGGCGGCGTCTCAGGCTTGGGTTCGCTGGGCGGTAGTTTGAACAATTGGGTGAGGTTCAGGCCGCCGTCCTTGGCGAACAGTAGTTCGGTACGCGGCTTGTCCAGCTCGACGCTCGCCAGGTTCAGGGCGCCAGTCCACAGGCTGTCGAGTTCGAGGTTGGCGTACAGGCGCTCGAATCCGACCTGTTCCTTGCCCGGCTCGCCAATCTTCAGGCCCCACAGGGTCAGTTCCAGGCTGAACGGGTTGAGCTCGATGCGCTGCAAGTGGGCGGGCACCGTGGCGTAGTTGGCCAACTGCTGGTTGGCGATACGCAGGGCCACCCCTGGGAGAATCAGAAAGCCAAGCAGGCTGTACAGGGCTACTGCGGCCAGCATGGCGCCGAGGGCGCGTTTCAATCCTTTGGGCATGTGTGGCGTCGTCTGTCTCGGTCGGGAGTGGTTGGAGTATGGCACGTAAAAACGGTTCCGAAGATACCTCCCGAAATAGCCAAATATTGTTTCAGAGCTGAAGGATCAAGGTCTTCAGCGGGGGCTGGCCGTCCTGCGACGGAAAGTCACTGGCCGGTTTGAGCACCTGCCAATCGCGGACCGGGCGACCGTTTTTCTCGGCGCAGCGCAGCACCTGTTCACGCCAGTCGTCGAAACTGACCTTGGCCAGGTTGTTACAGCAGATCAGCACACCATCCTCGGCCGTGCTCAACAACGCCGGCTTGAGCAGGCTCTGGTAGTCGCGCAACAGGTCGACGGTACCGAAGGCGCTCTTGGCCCAGGCTGGCGGGTCGAGAAACACCAGGTCGAACTGACGCGGTTGCAGGCGCGGGTAAGGCGGCAACTTGTGCCCGCGGCGCTGGCTGACAGGCAGGCCGGCCAACTGGCGGATCGCCGGGAAGTAGTCGGACTGGATGAACGCCATGGGCTTGAGCTGTGGGTTCAGCTCACCGTTTTCCTTGCCCACCGCCAGGTTGCCTTCGGCGAAATCGAGGTTGCAAACCTCCTTCGCGCCGCCGGCTGCGGCGCTCAAGCCGACCCCGCAGGTGTAGGCGAACAGGTTCAGCACACGCTTGCCGGCACTGTGCTGCTTGACCCAACCGCGGGCGTTGCGCAGGTCGAGGAACAGCAGCGGGTCCTGCCCGGCGTGGCGGCCACGCACTCGGTAGTTCAGGCCCCACTCGTGACCGACATGATCGGCCAGGGCCGCTTCGCTGGCGGCATACACCGGGTCGCGGCGGTCGATGCGGCTGTTGCCCTGGGAGCGGTCGTTGTAGACCAGCAGCAGCTCAAGGCCGAGTTCGGCTTCGATGCACGCGTGCAGGGCCAGCAGGGTATCGCGCTCGAGTGGCTGGTGAAAACTCTGCACCAGCAATTGCGGGCCGTAGCGGTCGATGGTCAGGCCACCGGCGCCTTCCTGGCTGCCGTGGAACAGGCGATAGCAATCGGTGCCCTGGGCATGCAGTTCGTTGAGAAGGCCCTGGCGGGCATCGAGGGCGGCGCGCAGCGCCTGATTCAAGAGGGACATGCACGTGGCCTTGGTTTGCGGACGTGCAGTTTACCAGCAGATGCCAGGGGAGGGGCCATTGCGGCCCCTCCCGCATCGATCAGCGCTCGATGGCCAGGGCCACGCCCTGACCGCCACCGATGCACAGGGTGGCCAGGCCTTTCTTGGCGTCGCGCTTGATCATTTCGTGCAGCAGGGTCACCAGCACCCGGCAACCCGAGGCACCGATCGGGTGGCCCAGGGCAATGGCGCCGCCGTTGACGTTGACCTTGGCGGCATCCCAGCCCAGTTCCTTGCCCACCGACAGGGCCTGGGCGGCGAAGGCTTCGTTGGCTTCGATCAGGTCCAGGTCGGCCAGTTGCCAGCCGGCCTTGTCCAGGCAGCGACGGGTGGCGCTGACCGGGCCGATGCCCATGATCGCCGGGTCCACGCCGGCGTTGGCATAGGCCTTGATCCGTGCCAGCACCGGCAGGCCCAGCTGCTGGGCCTTGGCTGCGCTCATCAGCATCACGGCGGCGGCGCCGTCGTTGAGCGAGGAGGCGTTACCGGCGGTGACGGAGCCGTCCTTCTTGAAGGCCGCCTTGAGCTTGCCCAGGGACTCGGCCGTGGTCCCGGCGCGTGGTTGCTCGTCGGTGCTGAAGGCCAGCGGGTCGCCCTTGCGCTGGGGGATCAGGATCGGGGTGATTTCATCGACGAAGCGCCCGGCTTCGATGGCCGCGGCAGCTTTCTGCTGGGAGGCGGCGGCGAAGGCGTCCTGGTCTTCACGGCTGATGCCGTACTTCTCCACCAGGTTCTCGGCAGTGATACCCATGTGGTAGTCATTGAAGGCGTCCCACAGACCGTCGCTGATCATGCTGTCGATCAGGGGGCTGTGGCCCATGCGCAAACCGGTGCGGGCGCCCGGCATCACGTAGTTGGCCAGGCTCATGTTCTCCTGGCCGCCGGCGATGATCACCTCGGCGTCACCGCAGCGGATGGCCTGGGAGGCCAGGTGCAGGGCCTTGAGGCCGGAGCCGCAGACCTTGTTCAGGGTCATGGCCGGCACGGCATGGGGCAGGCCGGCCTTGATCGCGGCCTGGCGCGCAGGGTTTTGCCCGGCACCGGCGGTCAGTACCTGGCCAAGGATGACTTCATCGACCAGCTCACCGGCCACACCGGTCTGGGCCAGCAGTTGGCGAATCACGGCGGCGCCCAGGTCGACGGCAGGAATATTGGCCAGTGCCCCCTGGTAGCTACCGATGGCGGTACGGGTGGCGGCAACGATTACGACATCTTGCATGGCGCGGGTCCTCACTCTTATTGGATTTGGCGTCAGAACGGTACAGGCCCGAAGGCCTGGCTAGACACGCATGGTGGCATAGTTGATCGGCCGGCCGCTATTGGCGCACGGATCAGCCGATACCCATGCGCCGTCGCGCCCGTTGCGCCGAGCCGTCGCGCATGGCCCAGCGCAGCACCGGGGCGGTGCTGTTGATGCCCAGGCGGATCAAGCGACGCTGCAGTGGATGCTGGCCCAGGCCGAGCAGGGCGCTGGCCCAGTCCGGCAGCAGGTCGATACCGGCGCGCAGCATCAAGGCTCCCACCGGTTGGGCCAGACGACTGGGGGCAGGTGCATCGAGCAGCACCTGCACCACTTCATGGCTGCGCTCATCACACCGCAGCTGTGGCCGCATGGCGTGCAGGTAGTCAGTCACCTGCTGGCGCGAGCGGGGGACGTTGCGGGCGCCCAGGCGTTCGGCAATCAGGGCAATCTCGTCGTAATAGGCATCCTGCTCGGCAACCGGCATGCCCGGGTTGCGGTAGCGCAGGTGGGCGGCGAGGAAGCTGCTGACCTCTGCCACATGCACCCAGGTCAGCAGGTCGGGATCGCTGGCGGCATAGGGACGGCCGTCGGCAGCCGTACCCACCACCTGCAGGTGAATGGTGCGGACCTTGCCGATCAGCCAATGGGCATCGGCGGTGGCGCCGAAGGTGGTGCCGGAGATGAACTGGCTGGTACGGCGCAGTCGCCCGAGCAGGTCCTGGCGAAAGTTGGAGTGGTCCCAGACCCCGGACAGCGCCAGCGGGTGCAGCAGCTGCAGGAGCAGGGCACTGATGCCGCCGACCAGCATGCTGGGGAAATCCCCGTGCACGCGCCAGCTGATGCTGTCCGGGCCGAACAGCCCGGGATCGCCTTTGGGGTTTTCCAGGTCCAGCTGGCCCAGGGACAAACCGGTGAGGCTCATCACCTGGGTTTCGATACGGCGGCGAATCGCTTCCATGGCTACCTTGTCGGGTGGCAGCCGCTGCAAGGCTGCCACTTACTGGTTGAGACGCTGGTCGATCAGGCCCTGGACCACGCTGGGGTCGGCCAGGGTCGAGGTGTCGCCCAGGTTGTCGAGTTCATTGCAGGCGATCTTGCGCAGGATGCGGCGCATGATCTTGCCTGAGCGGGTCTTGGGCAGGGCCGGGGCCCACTGGATCAGTTCGGGTTTGGCGAAGCTGCCAATTTCCTTGCTGACCAGGGCCAGCAGTTCCTGCCTTAGCCTGTCATCCGGGGTGACGCCGTTCATGGGCGTGACAAAGGCATAGATGCCCTGGCCCTTGAGGTCGTGAGGGTACCCGACTACGGCCGCTTCGGCGATGTCATCGTGCAGCACCAGTGCACTCTCGACTTCGGCGGTGCCGATGCGGTGCCCGGAGACGTTGATCACATCATCGATGCGCCCGGTTATCCACAGGTCGCCGTCGGCGTCGCGGCGGGCGCCGTCACCGGTGAAGTAGTAACCGGGCAGGGGTTTGAAGTAGGTGTCGATCATCCGCTGGTGATCGCCGTACACGCTGCGGATCTGCCCCGGCCAACTGGCCTTGATGGCCAGCATCCCGCTGCCTGGGCCCTCGATCAGTTTGCCCTTGTCGTCCAGCAGCACCGGTTGCACGCCAAACATGGGCTGCGTCGCACAACCAGGTTTGATCCGCCGGGTGCCCACCAGCGGGCTGATCATGATGCCGCCGGTTTCGGTCTGCCACCAGGTGTCGACGATGGGGCAACGCTTCTCGCCCACGGCTTCGAAGTACCACTCCCAGGCTTCCGGGTTGATCGGCTCGCCAACGCTGCCGAGCAGGCGCAGGCTCTTGCGCGAGGTGTTCTTCAGTGGCCCGGCGCCTTCGCGCATCAAGGCCCGCAGGGCGGTCGGCGCGGTGTAGAAGATGTTCACCCGGTGCTTGTCGACCACTTGCCAGAAGCGTGAGGCGTCGGGGTAGTTGGGCACGCCCTCGAACATCAGGGTGATGGCGCCATTGGCCAGCGGCCCGTAGACGATGTAGCTGTGCCCGGTCACCCAGCCGACATCGGCCGTGCACCAGAACACTTCGCCGTCACGGTAGTCGAACACCGTCTTGAAGGTCAGGGTCGCCTGCAGCAGGTAGCCGGCGGTGGTGTGCATCACACCCTTGGGCTTGCCGGTGCTGCCGGAGGTGTAGAGGATGAACAGCGGGTCTTCGGCGTCCATCGGTTCGGGTGGGCAATCGCCACTGACCTGGTCGATCGCCTCGTGATACCAGAGGTCGCGGCCCGGGCGCCATTCGATGGTGCCGCCAGTGCGCTTGATCACCACTACGCTGCTGACGTTCGGGCAGTTGGCCAGGGCCTTGTCGACGTTGTTCTTCAAGGCGATGGTCTTGCCGCCACGCACACCTTCGTCGGCGGTAATGACCGTGCGGCAGTCGGCGTCGAGGATGCGGTCACGCAGGGCATCGGGAGAGAAGCCACCAAACACCACCGAGTGGATGGCGCCGATACGGCTGCAGGCCAGCATGGCGTAGGCGGCTTCGGGGATCATCGGCATGTAGATGCATACCCGGTCGCCTTTCTTCACCCCGCGCTGCTTGAGCACATTGGCCAGGCGACAGACCTTGTCGTGCAGCTCCCGATAGGTGATCACGCCGGCGTCGGTGGGGTCATCGCCTTCGCGAATGATCGCCGTCTGATCGGCGCGGGTGGCCAGGTGGCGGTCGATGCAGTTGTAGCTGACGTTGAGTTGAGCGCCCTCGAACCAGGTGGCCTGGCCGGTCTTCATGTCACTTCGCTGGACGATGCTCCAAGGCTTGATCCAGTCCAGGCGCTTGGCCTGCTCTGCCCAGAAGGCGTCGGGGTTGTCTATCGACTGGCGGTACAGGCGCTCATAGTCGGCCTGGCTCAGTTGCGCTGCCTTGCAGGTGGCAGCGGCGTGGGGGTAGTCGCTGATATCGAACATGGCGGGGTCCTGTCGCGTCGTGAGCATCAGGACAGTGTAGACCTCAACGCGGGGCAAGCCCGCTCCCACCGGTGGGAGCGGGCTTGTCCCGCGATGTGCCGATCTGGCTAGCCGCGGTGACGGCTGCGGAAGAAGTTGATCAGGCCCTGGGTCGAGGCGTCTTCGGCCGGCTCCTCGATGCCACCGGTCAGGCGCTGGTAGACGCCCTTGCCGAGCTCCTTGCCCAGTTCCACGCCCCACTGGTCGAAGGCGTTGATGCCCCAGATCACGCTCTGTACGAAGACCTTGTGCTCGTACATCGCCACCAGCGCGCCAAGGCGGCGCGGACTGATGCGCTCGACCACCAGGGTGTTGCTCGGACGGTTGCCCGGGATCACCTTGTGCGGCGCCAGTTTCTGGATATCGGCTTCGCTCATGCCTTTGTCGCGCAGCTCGGCTTCAGCTTCGGCGCGGGTCTTGCCGAGCATCAGTGCCTGGCTCTGGGACAGGCAGTTGGCGTACAGCCACTGGTGGTGGTCGGCCACCGGGTTGAAGCTGACCACCGGGACGATGAAGTCCGCCGGGATCAATTGCGTGCCCTGGTGCAGCAACTGGTGGTAGGCATGCTGGCCGTTGCAGCCGACGCCGCCCCAGATCACGGGACCGGTGTCGTGGTTGACCGGCGTGCCGTCCTGGCGAACGCTCTTGCCGTTGGACTCCATGTCCAGCTGCTGCAGGTGCTTGGTGATGTTGCGCAGGTAGTGATCGTACGGCAGGATCGCATGGCTCTGCGCGCCCCAGAAGTTGCCGTACCAGACCCCAAGCAGGGCCAGCAGGACCGGCATGTTCTGCTCGAACGAGGCGTTCTGGAAATGCTGGTCCATGGTGTAGGCACCGGACAGCAGTTCCTTGAAGTTGGCGGTGCCGATGGCCAGGGCGATCGGCAGGCCGATGGCCGACCACAGCGAATAGCGGCCGCCAACCCAGTCCCACATCGGGAAGATGTTCTCTTCACGGATACCGAAGGCCACGGCGGCGGCCTTGTTGCTGGACACGGCGATGAAGTGCTTGTACAGCTCGGCTTCCGAGCCACCCTGGGCCAGGTACCAGCCGCGCGCCGCCTGGGCGTTCTTCAGGGTTTCCAGGGTGTTGAAGGATTTCGACGAAACGATGAACAGCGTGGTCTCGGCGCGCAGTTTGGCCGACAGCTCATGGAACTCGCTGCCGTCGATATTGGCCAGGTAGTGGCAGCGCACGCCGCGCTGGGCGTAAGGCAGCAGTGCTTCGGAGACCAGCTCGGGGCCCAGGAACGAGCCGCCGATACCGATATTCACCACGTCGGTGATCGGCTTCTCGCTGTAGCCGCGCCACAGCCCGTCGTGAATGCGGCCGACCAGTTCGGTGACCTGGTTGAGGACCTTGTGCACCTCGGGCATCACGTTGACGCCGTTCACGCTCAGCTTGTCGCCCACCGGGCGGCGCAGGGCGGTGTGCAGGGCCGGGCGGCCTTCGGAGGCGTTGAGGATCTCGCCGGCGAACAGGGCCTTGATGGCCTCCTGCAGGCCGACTTCATTGGCCAGGTTGACCAGCAGGCTGCGGGTCTGGTCGTTGATCAGGTTCTTCGAATAATCGAGGAACAGCCCACAAGTACTCAGGGACAACTGTTCGAAGCGTTTGGGTTCGGCATTGAACGCGTCGCGCATGCTGAAGTCCTGCATGGCTTCGCGGTGCTGTTCGAGTGCCTGCCATGCGGGCAAGGTCGTGACATCGTGAGGGGTGCGGTAATACGCCATCGCTGCAGGTTTCCTTATTGCTTGAACTGCCTTGGACACTGGAAAAAGCGACCTGTTAGCAGGCTGATGCCAATTATAGGCATGCAGCCTGATTTACCGGGAGAGGGGCAGCTGACGACCCGCTTACTTGTCGTCCAGATTAAGGTGCAGGTTGTCGATCAGGCGGGTGGCGCCGAGGAAGGCAGCCACCAGGATCACCAGATCGCGGTCTTCGGCCGTGGCCGCGCGCAGGCTCAGGGCCTGGCGGATTTCCAGGTAGTCCGGGCGCAAGCCGGCGTCAACCAGCTGCGCCTGGCCCTGGGCGATCAGTGCCGGGTAGTCGCGCCCGCCCTGTTCGATGGCCTGGGCCATCCCCTTGAGCACCCGATAGAGTGCCGGGGCGATATCGCGCTGTTCCTGGCTCAGGTAGCCATTGCGCGACGACAGCGCCAGGCCGTCTTCAGCGCGCACGGTGGGCTCGCCAATGATCTGGATCGGCATGTTCAGGTCTCGTACCAGCGCGCGGATCACCGCCAGTTGCTGGAAGTCCTTCTGGCCGAACACGGCCAGGTCCGGCTGGACCATGTTGAACAACTTGCTGACCACGGTCGCCACACCTTCGAAGTGCCCCGGGCGGCTGGCGCCGCAGAGTCCTTCGGACAGCTGTGGCACGCTGACCCGTGTCTGGCCGGCCATACCGTCGGGGTACATCTCTTCGACAGTCGGGGCGAACAGCAGGTGGCAACCGGCCTGGAGCAGTGTCTCCTGATCGGCGGCGAGAGTCCGCGGGTATTTGTCGAGGTCTTCGCTCGGGCCGAACTGCAGCGGGTTGACGAAGATGCTCGCCACCACGAAATCGACGCGTTGCGCCGCCTTGGTCACCAGTGCGGCATGGCCGCTGTGCAGGTTGCCCATGGTCGGTACGAAACCGATGCGTTTGCCCTCACTGCGCGCACGCGCTACGGCGGCGCGCAGTTCGCGGACGGTCTTGACTGTATTCATGCACTGAACCCGTGTTCGCTGCCTGGGAAGCTGACGTCCTTGACGGCTGTGACATAGGCCTTGAGCGCACCCTGGATGTCGCTCTGGCCGACCATGAAGTTTTTCACGAACTTGGGCACCCGACCAGTCAGCGACAGCCCCAGCATGTCGTGCAGCACCAGTACCTGACCATCGGTCGCACTGCCAGCACCGATACCGATGACCGGAATGCTCACCGCCTGGGTGATTTCGGCGGCCAGTTCGCTCGGCACGCATTCGAGCAGCAGCATGGCCGCGCCCGCCTGCTCCAGGGCTATGGCGTCGGCGCGCATCTGCCGGGCCTGGTTTTCCTGGCGACCCTGGACCTTGTAGCCGCCGAGGATGTTGACCGCCTGCGGGGTCAGGCCCAGGTGGGCGCAAACCGGTACGCCGCGCTCGGCCAGCAGGCGAATGGTCTCGGCCAGCCAGGCCGCGCCTTCGACCTTGATCATGTGGGCACCGGCCTGCATCAGGGTGCCACAGTTGGCGAAGGCCTGGTCGGCGGTGGCATAGGCCATGAATGGCAGGTCGGCGAGGATCAGGGCCCCTTCGTTACCGCGCTTGACGCACGCGGTGTGGTAGGCCATCTCGGCGGTGGTGACCGGCAAGGTGCTGTCATGGCCCTGCAGGACCATGCCCAGGGAGTCACCCACCAGCAGGACTTCCACGCCGGCGCGGCTGGCGGCCTGGGCGAAGGTCGCGTCGTAGCAGGTCAGCATGGTGATTTTTTCACCCTTGGCCTTGAGGCTCTGCAGGGTGGTCAGGGTTACTTCTGGCATGAAAAGGAATCCTCGTTCAGGCGCTGTGAAAAACGACTGCGTACAACGCATGTATTCATCTTCTGGAACAGCACATCATCGATCGTGGTGTTTTGGTTACGACCTGTTCCAGGCCTATATACGCCTTTTTGCGGCGCGCAGGCGCCACGGGACGCCTATAGTCGTGAGGGAGGGGGCTGAAGTCAATTACCCTGTTACCGCATTGTTACGATTACGCCGTTACGGGCGTTACCGCGTGGGCGAACGCCCGGCTACAGGCGTTCCAGGCCGACGAACGGGCAATCTGCCAGTAACTGCGCAAGGCTGCGCTGGTCGGCCAGGACGAAGTCTTGCGCGACCAGTTCGGCCAGGGGATAGAGGACGAACGGTCGTGCCTGCATGTGGTAATGCGGCACCTTCAGGCGCGGGATGTCGATGACCTGGTCGCCGTACAGGAGGATATCCAGGTCAAGGGTGCGCGGGCCCCAGCGCTCCAGGCGCACGCGGCCCTGGGCCGTTTCGATGGTCTGCAGGCCGTCGAGCAGGTCCAGGGGCGCCAGGTGGGTGTCCAGGGCGGCGACGGCGTTGGTGTAACGCGGCTGGCCGGGCGACAGCGATTCGCTGCTGTAGAACGCGGAAACTGCCGTCACCGTCGTTGCGTGTAGCTCGCCCAGCGCCTCGACGGCGCTGCGCAGTTGCTCCTGCGGTTCATCCAGGTTGCTGCCCAGGCCGATGTACACGCGTTCCATGGTTATTCGCCTGCGCCGTCTGCGCGCTTGCGCTTGCTCGGGCTGCGCTTGCGTTTGCGCGGTGCGGCGCCGGTGCCTTCGTCACGGCTGCCCAGGTCGCGGATCATGTCGCGGCGCTCGCTGTCGTTGCAGTCCTGGTAGTCGGTCCACCACTGGCCCAGGCCATCGGTTTCCTCGCCTGCGCTTTCGCGCAGCAAGAGGAAGTCGTAGCCGGCACGGAAGCGCGGGTTGTCCAGCAGCAGGTCGGCACGCTTGCCGCTGCGCCGTGGCAGGCGCTCCTGCATGTCCCAGATTTCGCGGATCGGCATGGTGAAACGCTTGGGGATCGCGATGCGCTGGCACTGCTCGGCAATCAGCTCGTGGGCGGCTTCGTTCATCGCCGGGATCGGCGGCATGCCACGGCTCTGCAGGCGCAGGGCACGACCCGGCAGGGCCGGCCAGAGCAGGGCAGCGAACAGGAAGGCCGGGGTCACCGGCTTGCCCTGCTTGATGCGCAGGTCGGTATTGATCAAGGCCTGGCTGATCAGGGTGTGGGTATAGGTCGGGTGTTCTTCCAGGGCTTCGGCACTGGCCGGGAACAACGGATCGAACAACTGCAGGTCGACCAGCATCTCGAAGGTGTCGGCAGCCTGGCCGGACAGGAACAACTTGAGCGTTTCCTCGAACAGGCGGGCTGCCGGGATCTCGCGCAGCATCGGTGCCAGCTGGCGGATCGGCTGCACGGTGTGCTTCTCGATGCCGAAGTTCAGCTTGGCGGCGAATCGCACGGCACGCAGCATCCGCACCGGGTCTTCCTGGTAGCGCTGGGTCGGGTCGCCGATCAGGCGGATCAGGCGGTTGCGGATGTCGTGTACGCCGTTGGCGTAGTCGAGGATGCGCTCGCTGACCGGATCGTAGTAGAGGGCATTGATGGTGAAGTCACGGCGTTGCGCGTCTTCTTCCAGGGTGCCATAGACGTTGTCGCGCAGAATCCGCCCGCTCTCGTTACGCGACGAGGTGTGGCTGTCTTCTGCTTCGCTTTCCGGGTGGTTGGCACGGAAGGTGGCGACTTCGATGATTTCACGGCCGAAGTGGATGTGAACCAGCTTGAAACGGCGACCGATGATGCGCGCATTGCGAAACTCGGCGCGGACTTGTTCAGGGGTGGCGCTGGTGGCGACGTCGAAATCCTTGGGGGTGATGCCCAGGAGTTGGTCGCGCACGCAGCCACCGACCAGATAGGCCTGGTAGCCAGCGTTTTGCAGGCGCTCGACGATGCTCACCGCATGACGACTGAACTGGCCACGTTGCAGCGAATGTTGACCGCTATTGATCACTTCAGGCGTGGTGCGCTTGTGGTGCGGACCACGTACGGGAGGACGGAACGACTGGAACAGCTTCTTCAGCATGGGATGCACTGTTTGAAGGAATGTTCGGCCAAGGAATCAGGAATGGCCGCATGATGGCCGGGGATTCTAGCATTTACTGGGGAGATGGTGTAGGCGGTCGCGTCAAGGGGCGCGGGGGAGAAACTACAAGGGGAGCCGAAGCTCCCCAAGAAGTAGTTGCGTGCTCTTATTGTTTTTCTGCCGGGCTTCTTGTTTTTGTTGAGCGCCCTGCCCACAAAGAAAGCTTGTGGGCGGTATCCCTAACCGGGATCAAGAGCAAACGGATTGCTTTGGTCGCTGAGGTTGCAATGATCATGCGATCCAACCAGTTCAGGCTCTGCTAGAGTGCAGTTTTTGTTGTTCTCTGCCTGGTTGTGGGGCAAGCCCCAAAAACAACTCCTCTCCAAAAGAATCAGTTAGCTGCGTCTCCGCCGTCTTGTTCTTATTGTGCGTGAGCCGATTCGTCTTATTTTTATTGTCTTTTGCAGTGCTTGTTATTGTTCTTGTACCGAACATATAGCAGGTGCCGTGCCAACTTTTGCAAACCCCAGCAAAACAAGGGGTTGCGACGATTTTGGGGGCTATTTGGGGCGAAAAAAAACCGGGGCTTCGTTACCGTAAGCCCCGGTTTTTGTTACGAGATTGTGGCAGGGTAACAGTTTGTCGCGAAACGACGGTGTTACCGCTGACACCCCCCGGTGACAGCTGAAAGGGATCAGCTGTCGCTGGTGGCACCGCTCTTGCGCCGCGGTATGCCCAGGCGCTGGCGGCGCTCCCACAGGCACTTGCGACTGACCCCGAGCTTGCGTGCCAGCTCGGTCTCGGTCATGTGATCCTGGTGCTCGAGGACGAAGTGCTGGAAGTAGTCCTCCAGCGACAGGTCTTCGGTCGGTTCGTGGCTGGTGGTGTTGGCCGGGCTGCCGTTGCCGGGCAGGCTGGCGAACGGCTCGTCGTCGTCCAGGTCGCTCAGCTCGATATCGATACCCAGCAGGTCGGCGGAGATGTCCGGGCTCTCGCACAGGATCACCGCACGCTCCACGGCGTTCTCCAGCTCACGCACGTTACCTGGCCAGGAGTAGTGACGAATGGCCTGTTCGGCATCGTGGCCGAAGCGCAGGTCGTTACGGCCGATGCGCGCGCTTTGGCGAGCGAGGAAGGCGTTGGCGATCTCGTTGACGTCGGCGCCGCGCTCGCGCAGGGCGGGCAGCTTGAGGGCGATGACGTGCAGGCGGTAATAAAGGTCTTCACGGAACTGGCCGAGCTTGGCCAGGTTCTTCAGGTCACGGTGGGTCGCGGCGATCAGGCGCACATCGACCTTCTGCGACTGCACCGAGCCCACCCGGCGGATCTCGCCTTCTTGCAGCACCCGCAGCAGGCGGGCCTGGGCTTCGAGGGGCAGTTCGCCGATTTCATCGAGGAACAGCGTGCCGCCGTCGGCTGCTTCGACCAGGCCGGCACGACCGGCGCTGGCGCCGGTGAACGCACCTTTTTCGTGGCCGAACAATTCCGACTCGATCAGGGTTTCTGGAATGGCCGCGCAGTTCACCGAGATCATCGGTGCCTTGGCCCGGCGCGAAAGATTGTGCAGGGCTCGGGCCACCAGTTCCTTGCCGGTACCCGACTCGCCCTGGATCAGCACATTGGAATCAGTGGGGGCGACCTTGCGGATCTTGCCGTACAGGTCCTGCATCGGCGGGCAGGAGCCGATGATGCCGATCTCGCCATTGGCGGCGTTGCTGGCACCTTTGTCGACGCTGGCAGTCTTGCCGTTGCCGCGCGCCTCGGTCGGCATGGCCGGGGCGTTCTGGCGGTCGCGCAAGATACGCGCGACGGCCTGGAGCATCTCGTCGTGGTCGAAAGGCTTGGCGATGTAGTCCACCGCGCCCATCTTCATCGAGTCGACGGCCGAGCGCAGGCTGGCGTAGCTGGTCATGATCAGCACCGGGGTGCCCTGGCCGAGCTTGATCAGTTCAGTGCCCGGGGCGCCAGGCAGGCGCAGGTCGCTGACGATCAGGTCGAAGGTGGCAATGCTGAAGCGTTCCTGGGCTTCCTGGACCGAGCCGGCTTCGCTGACCTGGTACTGGTTGCGCTCCAGCAGTCGACGCAGCGCCGAGCGGATGATGGTTTCGTCTTCGACGATCAGAATGTGAGGCATTGATTCAATTCTCTCGACGGTCTCAGTTCACAGCGGACGTCGCTACGACATGACGCGGCAGGGTCACTCGGATCCGGGTGCCACGCTGGCTCTGGGTATCGGCCGGGCTGTCGATGGTGATTTGTCCATAATGCTCTTCCACGATGGAATAGACCAGAGCAAGCCCCAGTCCGGTACCTTCGCCCGGGTCCTTGGTAGTGAAGAAGGGTTCGAACAGACGATCCATGATGTTTTTCGGAATACCGCTGCCTTCGTCCTCGACGATCAGGTCGACGGTATGTTCGCTGGCCTCGCTCTTGACCCGCACGGCACTGCCGGGAGGCGAGGCATCGCGGGCGTTGGACAGCAGGTTGATCAATACCTGGGCCAAGCGCTGGGGGTCGCCTTCGACCCAGTGCTCGGGGTCGCACAGGTTGAAAAACTGTACTTCGAAATTGCGTCGGTTCAAGGCCAGCAGACCGATGGCGTCCTGGGCCACCTCGGCCAGGCACACCGGCTCGTCGCTGTGCTGGTGGCTGCCGGCGTGGGCGAAGCTCATCAGTGACTGGACGATGCGCGAAATGCGTTTGGTCTGCTCGAGGATCTGGCTGCTCAGTTCGGTGATTTCGCCGTCTTCCTCGCGCTCTTCGCGCAGGTTCTGCGCCAGGCAGGCGATGCCGGTGACCGGGTTGCCGATCTCGTGGGCCACCCCGGCGGCCAGGCGACCGATGCTGGCCAGGCGTTCGGAGTGCACCAGCTTGTCTTCCAGGGCCTGGGTTTCGGTGAGGTCTTCGACCAGCAGCACCAGGCCGCTGTTACCCGGCGCCAGGGGTTCGTCGATGGCCGCCTTGTGCAGGTTCAGCCAGCGGGTCTGGCCGTCCAGGCCCAGGCGCTGCTTGTGCAAGTGTTCATCGGGCACGTTGATGAAGCCCAGCAACAGCCCGCGCCAGGGTTCGCCGATGGTGGTCAGGCGCGAGCCGACCACGCGCTTGGCGGCAATCCCGGTGAGCTCTTCCATGGCCTTGTTCCACATCAGGATTTCCTGGTCCTTGGCCAGCGAGCAGACGCCCATGGGCAGTTCCTGCAGGGTTTGGCGGTGGTAGCGACGCAGGGCATCGAGTTCAGCGGCAAGGCCGGTGAGGCGCGAGTGGTAGTCTTCCAGGCGGCTTTCGATGAAGTGGATGTCTTCGGTGACGTAGTTTTCGTTGCCCGACTTGTAGGGCAGGAAGGTTTCCACCATGTCCTGGGCAACGCTGGGCCCCATCAGGCCCGAGAGGTTGGCTTCGATCCGGTCGCGCAGGCGGCGCAGGGCGTAGGGACGGCGCTCGTCGAAGGGCAGGTAGAGATCGCGCAGGGCCTGCTCCACTTCCTTCTGTGCAGCCTTGGCGCCCAACGGCTTGGCCAGTTGCGTGGCGAACTCCTGGGGCGAGGCCGCGTGCAGCTCGCGACGTTGCGGGCGACGCACGTTATCCACGGCACAGGCTTCGGCGGCGCTGACTTCCTCGCTGCTGGCGTTGGTGAACAACGAGATCAGGGTGAACAGCAGCACGTTCGCCGCCAGCGAGGCGATGGCCGCCATGTGCCAGCTGGTGTCGTCGAGCACGTAGATCATGTTCAGCAGCGGGATGTAGAAGCCTTGCAGGTTGCCTACCAGTGGCAACAGCATGGTCACCATCCACACCAGGATCCCGGCCAGCAGCCCGGCAATGAAGCCGCGGCGGTTGGCGGTCGGCCAGTACAGCACTGAGAGCACGCCCGGCAGGAACTGCAGGGTGGCGACGAACGCCACGATGCCGAGGTTGGCCAGGTCCTGCTGGCTTTCCAGGGTCAGGTAGAAGCCGAAACCGGCGGCGATGATGGCGACGATCAGGGCGCGGCGGGTCCATTTCAGCCAGCGGTAGATGTTGCCCTCGGCCGGTGGCTGGTACAGCGGCAGCACCAGGTGGTTCAGGGCCATGCCCGACAGCGCGAGCGTGGTGACGATGATCAGCCCACTGGAGGCCGAAAGCCCGCCGACGTAGGCCAGCAGGGCCAGGGCCTGGTTGTTGGCGGCGATGCCCAGGCCCAGGGTGAAGTATTCCGGGCTGGTGCTGGCGCCCATCTTCAGGCCGGCCCAGAGGATCAGCGGCACGGCCAGGCTCATCAGCAGCAGGAACAGCGGCAGGCCCCAGCTGGCGCTGACCAGCGAGCGCGGGTTGAGGTTCTCGGTGAAGGCCATGTGGTACATGTGCGGCATGACGATGGCCGAGGCGAAGAACACCAGCAGCAGGGTGCGCCACGGGCCTTCCTGCAAGGGCGTGTGAAGGGCGGCCAGGGCCGTCTGGTTCTGCAGCAGCCACACCTCCAGTTGATGCGGGCCGCCGAACACGCCGTACAGGGCATACAGGCCGATGCCACCCAGGGCCAGCAGCTTGATCACCGATTCGAAGGCGATGGCGAACACCAGGCCCTCGTGCTTTTCCCGGGTGGCGATGTGCCGGGAGCCGAAGAAGATGGTGAACAGGGTGATCAGGGCGCAGAAGGCCAGGGCCACCCGGGCCTTGACCGGTTCACCGGTGAGAATGCTGATCGAATCGGCCACTGCCTGGATCTGCAGGGCCAGCAGCGGCAGCACGCCGATCAGCATGAACACCGTGGTCAGGGCGCCGGCCCAGGTACTACGGAAGCGGAAGGCGATCAGGTCGGCCAGTGACGAAAGCTGGTAGGTGCGGGTGATCTTGAGGATCGGGTAGAGCAGCACTGGCGCCAGCAGGAAGGCCCCGGAAACACCCAGGTAACAGGCCAGGAAGCCATAACCGTACTGGTAGGCCAGGCCCACCGAGCCGTAGAAGGCCCAGGCACTGGCGTAGACACCCAGCGACAGGGTGTAGGTCAGGGGGTGGCGAATGATCGAGCGCGGGATCATGCCGCGTTCGCTGACCCAGGCCACGCCGAACAGCACCAGCAGGTAGGCGGCGCTGATCAGGATCATCTGGGTCAGGCTAAAGCTCATCGGCATCACGTTGGCTCTGCAGGATAAAGGTCACGACGATCAGGATCAGCCAGAGCAGGTAAGGGCGATACCAGGCACCGGTTGGCTCGATCCACCAGTCCATGATGGCCGGGGAGAACAGGTAGATCCCCACGACCAGAAGCAGGACCAAACGATAGATATACATGCTGGCCTCAAAGGTTAGGGCGCTGCGGCTTGAACTTATTATTGGCGCAAATGGCTGCGGCGATGGTAACGGATGGGCTGACGGCTGCAAACGGGCTGGCGCAATTTAGCCAAAGTTTTGAATTTATTGGGCTTTCCCTGGCGCTGTAGGAGCGGGCTTGCCCCGCGATATGTGCTGCTGACTGTACGCAATCGCGGGGCAAGCCCGCTCCTACCCGTTCAGTGAAGGTCCGCTTCAGGCACGCTCAGGCGCCGGGAGATGGCGTCGGGGTTCCAGTGTCTGGCGGCATGCGCCAGTACTTCGGCCGGCGAGCCCTGCGCCATGCCGCCATCGGTAGCCTGGCCCAGGGCGCGCAGGGCACGCAACAGCAGCGGTGTGGCCTGCTCGGTGGGCAGTGGCGCGGAGCGGTAGCTCTTGCCCAGCTTGTGCCCATCGGGCTGGGTGATCAGCGGCACATGCAGGTAGCGTGGTTGCGACAGACCGAGCAGCTCCTGCAGATAGAGCTGGCGCGGGGTGTTGTCCAGCAGGTCGGCGCCGCGCACGATATCGGTCACCCCTTGCCAGGCGTCGTCCAGCACCACGGCCAACTGGTAGGCATAGAGCCCGTCGCGGCGGCGAATGACGAAATCACCGACCTCGCGTCCCAGGTGTTGCTCGAACAGGCCCTGGACCCGATCCTCGAAACGGTAGGTCAATTCCGGCACGCGCAGGCGGATGGCGCCTTCATCGCGGGCATACCCGGCGTTGCGGCACAGGCCGGGGTAGATGCCGTTGTACCCTTCCAGCTGCTTGCGCGAGCAGGTGCAGGTGTAGGCCAGGCCCTGGCGGAACAGGTGCTCGACCACATCGGCATAGGCCCCATGGCGCTGGCTTTGATAGACCACCTCGCCGTCCCATTCCAGGCCATAGTTTTCCAGAGTGTGCAGAATCGCCGCCTGGGCGCCGGGGGCTTCACGCGGCGGGTCGATGTCTTCCATGCGCAGCAACCACCGGCCGCCCACGGCGCGGGCATCGAGCCAGGAGGCGAGGGCGGCGACCAGTGAGCCGAAATGCAGGAAACCGCTGGGGGTGGGGGCAAATCGCCCGACATAGCTGGTGGGGTTCATGGCAACGCCGGAAAGTCAGTAGTGCACAAATGAAACGGGGCGCCCGTGGCGCCCCGTTCAGGTCGGTCGGCTATCAGCCTTTGCCGACGGTTTTTTCCTTCTTCTCCGCCAATTCCTTGCAGTCGAAGCACAGGTCGGCGGTCGGACGGGCTTCAAGGCGTCGCAGGCCGATCTCTACGCCGCAGGCGTCGCACCAGCCGTACTCTTCGTCTTGAATCTTCTGCAGCGTCTTGTCGATCTTCTTGATCAGCTTTCGTTCGCGATCGCGGTTACGCAACTCCAGGGCGAACTCTTCTTCCTGGCTGGCGCGATCGGCTGGGTCCGGGAAGTTGGCCGCTTCGTCCTTCATGTGGTCCACAGTCCGGTCCACACTGGTCATCAGCTCTTGCTTCCATGCCCCGAGAAGCTTGACGAAGTGCTTGCGCATGGGGTCGCCCATGTACTCTTCGCCCTTGGTTTCCTTATAGGGCTCGACGCCGTACATGGTCTGAATGGCTTTTTGCTTTTCTAGGGTGGACATGAATAGACCGCCTCTCACTCTTGTAATCCATTGCGCAGGCTGCTCCATCTCCGGCGCCCGCCGGCCCTGCGACTGCGAGCCGCCGAACTTACCAGATCGAATCGGGGCGCGCTACTCCCGGGTGTCTTCGCTATTGACCGCAGGTTTAGCCACACGTTCGCTACGGTACGCAGGTAGAATCAATAGTCTAGACCCATTTGAGAGAAGGCTGATGGCCCAGTCCTACAGTGCGCGCAGCCGCGCCATAGAACCCTTCCACGTCATGGCCCTGCTGGCCCGCGCCAATGAGCTGCAAGCCAGCGGCTGCGACGTGATTCACCTGGAAATCGGCGAGCCGGATTTCACCACCGCCGCGCCGATCGTCGAGGCCGGCCAGGCCGCGCTGGCCGCCGGGCACACCCGCTATACCGCCGCGCGAGGCCTGCCGGCGCTGCGTGAAGCGATTGCCGGCTTCTACCGCCAGCGCTACGGGCTGGACATCGACCCGCAGCGCATCCTCATCACCCCGGGCGGCTCCGGCGCTTTGCTGCTGGCCAGCAGCTTGCTGGTGGACCCGGGCAAGCACTGGCTGCTCGCCGATCCGGGCTACCCGTGCAACCGGCACTTCCTGCGTCTGGTCGAAGGCGGTGCGCAACTGGTGCCTGTAGGCCCCGAGGTCAATTACCAGCTGACCGCCGACCTGGTCGAGCGCTATTGGGACCAGGACACCGTCGGCGCCCTGGTCGCGTCGCCGGCCAACCCGACCGGCACCGTGCTCGATCGCAGCGAACTGAGTAGCCTGTCCGCGGCCACCCGCGCCCACAACGGACACCTGGTGGTCGACGAGATCTACCACGGACTGACCTATGGCATGGACGCCCCCAGCGTGCTGGAGGTCGACGACCAGGCCTTCGTCCTGAATAGTTTTTCCAAGTATTTCGGCATGACCGGCTGGCGCCTGGGTTGGCTGGTGGCGCCGCCATCGGCGGTGGGCGATCTGGAGAAGTTGGCGCAAAACCTCTACATCAGCGCCCCGAGCATGGCCCAGCACGCTGCGCTGGCCTGCTTCCAGCCACAGACCCTGGCCATCCTCGAGGAGCGCCGGGCTGAATTCGCCCTTCGCCGCGACTTCCTGTTGCCCGCCCTGCGCGAGCTGGGTTTTCGCATCGCCGTAGAGCCGCAGGGGGCGTTCTACCTGTACGCCGATATCAGCGCCTTTGGCGGGGATGCCTTCGCCTTCTGTCGGCATTTCCTGGAAACCGAGCATGTCGCCTTCACGCCCGGGCTGGATTTCGGTCGCCACCAGGCCGGTCATCATGTGCGTTTTGCCTACACCCAGAGCTTGCCGCGCCTGCAGGAAGCGGTCGATCGGATTGCCCGGGGCCTGCGGAGCTGGCAAGGCTGATGCGTTTTTCTCCCGAACTCGAAAGCGCGCGCCTGCTGCGCCGTTACAAGCGCTTTCTGGCCGACATTGAGTTGGCCAGCGGTGAGCAGATCACCATTCACTGCCCCAATACCGGCTCGATGCTCAATTGCATGGTCGAAGGCGGGCAGGTCTGGTTCAGCCGATCCAACGACCCCAAGCGCAAGTTGCCGGGCACCTGGGAAATCAGCGAAACCCCCCAGGGGCGGCTGGCCTGTGTGAACACCGGACGAGCCAATGCCCTGGTCGAGGAAGCCCTGCATGCCGGTGTCATTACCGAGCTGGCCGGGTTTACCGGGCTCAAGCGCGAAGTGCCCTATGGTGAGGAGCGCAGCCGCGTTGATTTTCGCCTGGACTTTGCCCATGGGCCTGCCTATGTCGAGGTCAAAAGCGTGACCCTGGGCCATGCCGGCTCGACCGTGGCGGCTTTCCCGGATGCAGTGACCCAGCGCGGCGCCAAGCACTTGCGCGAGCTGGCGGCGCTGGCGCGCCAGGGCGTGCGGGCGGTGCAGTTGTACTGTGTGAACCTCAGTTCAATCGAAGCGGTGCGCCCGGCCGACGAGATCGACGCGGCCTATGCGAGCGCGTTGCGCGCGGCCGTGGCGGAGGGCGTCGAGGTGCTGGCCTATGGCACGCGTATCGATGCCGAGCAGATCTACATCGACAGGCCGCTGCCGGTATTGCTCAGCTGATGAGCCAGATGCCCTGGGCGTCTTCCCGACAGTCCAGGGCTGTCAGCTGTTCACCTTCGCAGGGGCCGGCCACGCATTCGCCGGATTCGATCAGGAACAGTGCGCCGTGTCGGCCGCAGCTGATCAGGCTGGCACTGTCGTCGAGGAACTGATCGGGCTCCCAGTTCAAAGGAACACCCCGATGCGGGCAGCGGTTGCGGTACAGGTAGACCTTGCCGGCGCGGCGTACGGCGAACAGTGCAGTCTCCCCGACCATGAAGCCACGGCTGTGGCCTTCTGCCAGTTGGTCGGGCGAACAAAGAAAGTGCATGGCGGATGGTTACCTGAGGTCGCAGCAGCAGTGCGACGTTCGAATGCAGCAGGAATCGAATGGGACGCAAACGCCCTGTCGAGCGATTTATACCACCCGGTGGTAAAAACGCCAGGCAAAAAAAGACCCGGCAAAGAGCCGGGTCAATAACCGTGATTAGCCTGATGAGGAGATAATCTGAGAGTCCGAACCAGGGGCTTTCAGTTTATCCAACCAGTCTCGCGACCAGTTGTGATAATCATAACGATTCTCATTACGGTGTCAATCACCGTGACACACTAATTTCAATTATTTTTGCGCAGGGTCTTGGCATCCAGTTGCTGGTTGAGTGCTTCCTTGCGCTCAGGGGGGATGTCATTCCAGTGCATGTCGAGCAGGGCGCCCTCGATGGCATACAGCAGCACCTTGGAGGCCCGGAAGCCCCGGGTGCGTACCGCCTGGTAGGCGTTCACGGCCCCCAGTCGACGCAGGTCCGACGCACTGTGGATGCCGACCGCATGCAGCCACTGCGCAGAAGTCTTGCCAAGGTTTTTCAGATGCTGAAGTTCATCGTTCATCAAGCCTCCTTGCGACGGCTGAACGGGTCTGAGTTAGGAATCGCTGGCAGGTCAATGAGCAGTGTAGCGGCACTTGGGAAATACGCGGCGATTTGCCATCGGGTGCCGACGGGTAGCCGCGAACCACCCGCCAGGCCCCGGCTGGCGGGGCTTGGGTCAGGGGACTCAGCGCGTGCGATAGCGCAGCCGGGTGCCGAAATTCACCGACATGAGGATCTCGTCGGCGCTCAGCTCGCTGGGGAACCAGGTGCCGGAAATCTGGGCATGGGCCAGGCTCGCACCTTCCAGTCCATTGTCACGCAGGTCCAGGCCACGCAGGTCGGCGGCGCGAAAGTAGGCGCCGGTGAAGTCGATGCCAGTGGTGTCCAGGTTGCGCAGGTCCAGGCCGCGAAAATCCCCGCCACGAAAATCGATGACAGTGTCCTTGGGCCGTTCGCGGTTGAAGCTGGCGATCTGTTCGTCATGCACCAGCGCATAGAGGGCGCTGTCCAGTTGCCGTGGCTGATTCATGAAGGCGCCTCCCTGTGAGATCCATGATGACACTATAGTGCCATCATGGTGGGGCGTCCGGGTTCAGGCCAGAAGTGTCGACTGCTTCACGTCCCGGGGTAATCAGAGCTTCGGCAGGCGCTTGCGGATCTGCTCGACCAATTGGTCCAGGCTGCCACTTTCGTTGGTTTCCACCCGCTTGCTCTGCAGCAGCTCTTCGGCGCTGAGCGGCTCACGGCTGGCTTGCTGGGCCTTGACCACTTCCAGGGTCGCATCCGACGGATCGGTCTGGTCGGCCTGACGCTGCGCCAGCCAGCTGGCGATGACAGCATCCGGGGCATTGCAGTCGAGGATCAGGAAGGGCACGCCCGTCTCGCCGGCAATGCTGGCGGCGACCTGGCGCTGGGCCTGCTTGAGGTAGGTGGCATCGATCACCACCGGGAAGCCGGCACGCAGGATGACCCCGGCCAGTTCGTGCAGGCGGGCATAGGTGGCCTGGCTGGCGTCCTGGGTGTAGATGCCTTGCTCCAGCTGACCGGCTGTGGCCGCTTGTTGCTCACCGAACAGGCGCTTGCGCTCCACGTCCGAACGCAGGCGGATGGCGCCCAGGGCTTCGACCAGACGCATGGCCACATGGCTTTTGCCCACGGCGGACACACCATGGGTAATGGCCAGGAAGTGTGAGGGGATAGCGCTGTAGCTTTCGGCCAGGTTGGCGTAGTTGCGGTAGGTGCGCAGGGTAGTAGCACGCTGCACGGCATCGGCGTTGGCCGGCATGCTGAACAGGGCGACCTTGGCCCGTACCAGGGCACGATAGGCTTTGTAGAAGTTCAGCAGTTCCAGGCCCGCGTAGTCGCCGGTCAGTTCAAGGTACTGGCTGATGAAGCGGCGCGACAGCGACTTCAGGCCACGGTCTTCCAGGTCCATGGCCAGGAACGCGGCGTCGGCATAGACGTCGGTCATGCGGAAGGGTTCGTTGAACTCGATGCAGTCGAAGATCACTACCTTGCCATCGATCAGGGTGGCGTTGCCCAGGTGGATGTCACCATGGCACTCGCGGATGAAACCTTCGGCCTTGCGGGCTTCGAGCAGGCCGTGCAGGCGCTTGAAGCTGTCCTGGGCCCAGGCTTGCAGGGCATCGAGTTGCTGCAGGTCGGCCTTGTCGGAGAGGAACGGGCGGATCTGCTCGAAGTTCTGCTCCACCGGCGCCATGACGCTGTCCGGGCTGCCCAGCGGGTTTTGCGCCGGGACCTTGGGCGCCTGCACGTGGAAGCCGGCGATCTGCCGGGCCATCTGGTCGATATGCTCGGCGGTCAGTTCACCGTTGGCCTGCAGGGTGCTGAGCATCTGGTCCTGCGGGAACTGGCGCATTTTCAGGGCGTACTCGATCGGCTCGCCGTCGCCGCCCAGTTGCGGTGCTTGGGCAGTACCGGTGATCGGCAGTACCTCCAGGTACAAACCGTCGGTCAGGCGCTGGTTCAAGCGCAGCTCTTCGGCGCAGAAGTGCCCGCGCTGGGACAGTTCGGTGAAGTCGAGGAAGCCGAAGTTCATCGGCTTCTTGATTTTGTAGGCGAATTCGCCGGTCAACAGGACCCAGGAGATATGCGTCTCGATGAGTTGAAACGCCTTCACCGGGTGAGGGAACAGGGCGGGGTTCTGCAGCGCGGTGATCAAGGCTTGGCTCACGGGCGGTCCTTCTGGGACATGGTTTCGAATCGGCCATTATGGCGGCAAGCGACGCGGCTGCAAACCGCCGGAGGGCGCCTGTCGATGATCGATAAAGTGCGTATAATCCGCCGCCATGACTCGTACCCGATCCCCCCGCACCCCGAATAAACGCCCGTCCGGCCGCTCTGGCGCCTGGCTTGGCTGGGCCATCAAGCTCAGCCTGGTCGGCCTGGTGGTGCTGGCCGGCTTCGCCATTTACCTCGATGCCGTGGTCCAGGAGAAGTTCTCCGGCAAGCGCTGGACCATTCCGGCCAAGGTCTATGCCCGGCCGCTGGAGCTGTTCGTCGGCCAGAAGCTGAGCAAGAACGACTTCCTGATCGAGCTCGATGCCCTGGGCTATCGCCGCGAAAGCGTTGCCAATGGACCGGGCGCGGCCTCGGTCAATGGCAACACGGTCGACCTCAATACCCGTGGTTTCCAGTTCTATGAAGGCATGGAACAGGCGCAGGCAGTGCGAGTGCGCTTCTCCGGCGACTATGTGGCGGGCCTGAGTGGGGCCAATGGCGGCAAGCTCGATGTGGTGCGCCTGGAGCCCTTGCTGATCGGCGGCCTGTACCCCAAGAACCTGGAAGACCGCATCCTGATCAAGCTCGACCAAGTGCCGCCGTACCTGCTGGAAACCCTGGTTGCCGTGGAAGACCGCGACTTCTATAACCACTTCGGCGTATCGCCCAAGTCCATCGCCCGTGCGGTCTGGGTCAACACCTCCGCGGGCGCCATGCGCCAGGGTGGCAGTACCCTGACCCAGCAGTTGGTCAAGAACTTCTACCTGACCAACGAGCGCAGCCTCAGCCGCAAACTCACCGAAGCCATGATGGCGGTGCTGCTGGAGCTGCATTACGACAAGCGCGAGATTCTCGAGGCCTACCTCAACGAAGTCTTCGTCGGTCAGGATGGCCAGCGTGCAGTGCATGGTTTCGGCCTGGCCAGCCAGTTCTTCTTCAGCCAGCCGCTGTCGGAACTGAAACTGCATCAGGTGGCCTTGCTGGTGGGCATGGTCAAGGGGCCGTCCTACTACAACCCGCGTCGTTACCCGGAGCGCGCCACCGTGCGGCGTAACCTGGTGCTCGACCTGCTGGCCGAGCAGGGTGTCGCCACGCCGGAGGCGGTCGCCGCGGCGAAGAAAATGCCACTGGGCGTGACCAAGCGCGGCAGCCTGGCCGACAGCTCGTTCCCCGGCTTCCTCGACCTGGTCAAGCGTCAGCTTCGCCAGGACTACCGCGACGAAGACTTGACCGAAGAAGGCCTGCGCATCTTCACCAGCTTCGACCCGATCCTGCAGATGAAGTCCGAATCGGCCATGGCCGAGACCTTCAAGCGCCTGGGCGGTCGCAAGGGTGCCGATGAGGTCGAGGCCGCGATGGTGGTCACCAACCCGGAGACCGGTGAAGTGCAAGCGCTGATCGGCAGTCGCCAGGCAGGCTTTGCCGGTTTCAACCGGGCCATCGATGCGGTGCGGCCAATCGGCTCGCTGGTCAAGCCAGCGGTCTACCTGACCGCCCTGGAAAAACCGAGCAAGTACACCCTGACCAGCTGGGTGCAGGATGAGCCGTTTGCGGTCAAGGGGGGGGATGGCCAGGTGTGGCGGCCACAGAACTACGACCGTCGCTCCCACGGCACCATTTACCTGTACCAGGGCCTGGCCAACTCCTACAACCTGTCGACGGCCAAGCTCGGCCTGGAACTGGGCGTGCCCAATGTAATCAAAACCATTGGACGCCTGGGTGTGAATGTCGACTGGCCGGCGTTCCCGTCGATGCTGCTGGGTGCTGGCGGGATGTCGCCGATGCAAGTGGCGACCATGTACCAGACCCTGGCCAACGGTGGCTTCAATACGCCGATGCGCGGCATCCGCAGTGTGCTGACCGCCGAGGGCGAGCCGCTCAAGCGTTATCCGTTCCAGATCCAGCAGACCTTCGATCCGGGGGCCATCTATCTGGTACAGAACGCCATGCAGCGGGTCATGCGCGAGGGTACCGGGCGTTCGGTCTACAGCGTGTTGCCGAGCTCCCTGAACCTGGCGGGCAAGACCGGTACCAGTAACGATTCCCGTGACAGCTGGTTCGCCGGCTTCAGCCAGGATTTGCTGGCGGTGGTCTGGCTGGGCCGTGACGACAACGGCAAGACGCCGTTCACCGGCGCCACCGGTGCCTTGCAGGTATGGACCAGTTTCATGCGCAAGGCCGACCCGCTGCCGCTGGATATGCCGCAGCCGGACAACGTGGTCCAGGCCTGGGTCGATTCGCACACCGGGCAAGGCTCTGACGGCAGTTGCCCGGGTGCGGTGCAGATGCCGTATATTCGAGGCAGTGAACCGCCTGCCGGCGCCGCCTGTGGCGGCACACAGGACCCCGCCGAGTCCGTGATGGACTGGGTCCGGGGCTGGATGAATTAAGCACTAGGCAAGAGGGTGTGAAGTGAACAAGTGGTGGATTCCTGCCGTGACGGCACTGGCTTTGCTCAACGGTTGCGCCAGCGTACAGCGTGGCTCAATCCCTGTGGTCGACTCGAGTACCCGCGTGTCCAATAGCGAGCGGGTCACGGCCAGTCGCGGCGCTACGGTCAATACCGGCACACGCCAGGCCCAGGCGGTGCCCCAGGACTCCGGTGTGACCGTGATGGTCCCGCAAGGGGCGGGCGCGGCACCGATCCAGACCTTCCCGGCCTCGACCGGCGCGGCGCCGATCAGCACCGGTCCGATCACCCCGGGCCCGACCAGCTCGGCACCGTTTGAAAGTGCGCCGGTAAATCCGGTGAACAACGGCAATTACACTATGCCCAGCAGCACCTCGAGCGCTCCTACCGGCATCCCGCGCAGCGCGGCCGCCACGGGTGGCCTGTCGGCCGACGAGCAACTCGACGGCCCGGTACTGGCACTGCTGACCACTGCCCAGCAACAGCAGGGCAGTGGCGATTACAACGGCGCCTCGTCGAGCCTGGAGCGTGCCCAGCGCATCGCCCCACGTGAGCCGCAGGTCCTCTACCGCCTGGCCCAGGTGCGCCTGGCCCAGGGCGATGCCGCCCAGTCCGAACAGCTGGCCCGGCGCGCCCTGACCTATGCCAACGGCCGTCCTGACCTGCAGGCAGGCCTGTGGAATATCATCGCCCAGGCCCGCGACAAACAAGGCGACGCCGCCGGTGCGGCGCTGGCGCGGCAGAAAGCCCAGGTCAACCTGTGATGGAGCCGCGCATTCTGGAAATCGCCGATCACTTGCTGCTGATCGAGCGTGAGCTGCACGTGCAGGGCTGGTGGAGCGACACGGCACCCAGTGCCGAAGCGCTGGCCAGCACCGTGCCCTTTGCCGTCGACAGCATGAATTTCGATCAGTGGCTGCAGTGGATCTTCCTGCCGAAGATGAAAGAGATTCTCGAGAAGGGCCTGCCGCTGCCCAATGCCTCCGGCATCCTGGTCATGGCTGAAACGGTATACGTCGATCGCCCGGAGGAAAGTCGCGAGCTACGCAGGCTGCTAGCAGAGTTTGACCAATTGATCAGTCCATCTGCCTGAATTTCCCTCTTTTCCCTCTTGGAGCCACAGATTGTGGCTCTTTTTGTTTGTATTCTTCGTTTTTCTGCTGCTGCTTACAGGAATCGTGGTGGCAGCGGGGCGTCCTTGCGAGAAATTGGCAATAATTTCTCTTGACTTGTGCGCGCCGAATCAGAAGAATCCAGATTCCGCTGTAGAGGGACTGCCAGAAGCAGACCCGCTAAGCAGATCATGAGGCGCACACCCGCGCCGACCTGTTACACCCCGCAACGCGTTACCTCGCGCTGGGTGGGAAAACCCCGCAACACTCTGGGGCGCTCCCAATACTTGCTCAGTCAGTGCTGACGTAGTCGGCGATTCAATCGCTCATGCTCTGCTTGGCAGTAAACCTATTAAGACCCGTCCACCGTGGGCGGTATTCTGGCGTTTTAGAGGTGAACAACGTGGAGCTTTTATCTGGCGCTGAGATGGTCGTCCGCTTTTTGCGTGACGAAGGCGTTAAGCACATTTACGGGTACCCTGGCGGTGCTCTCCTTCATGTTTACGATGCCTTGTTCAAGGAACCGGAAGTCAGTCACATCCTGGTTCGTCACGAGCAGGCCGCTACCCATATGGCTGACGGTTACGCCCGTGCCACCGGCAAGGCCGGCGTGGTACTGGTGACCTCAGGTCCCGGCGCGACCAATGCCATCACCGGTATTGCCACCGCGTACATGGACTCCATTCCAATGGTCATTCTCTCCGGTCAGGTGCCCAGCACCATGGTCGGTACCGATGCCTTCCAGGAAACCGACATGATCGGTATTTCCCGGCCGATCGTGAAACACAGCTTCATGATCAAACATGCGTCGGAAATCCCGGAAGTCCTGAAAAAAGCCTTCTATCTTGCGCAATCCGGCCGTCCAGGCCCGGTCGTTGTCGATATCCCGAAAGACATGACCAACCCGGCGGAAAAGTTCGAATACGTCTACCCCAAAAAGGTCAAGATGCGTTCCTACAGCCCGGCTGTGCGTGGTCACTCGGGCCAGATCCGCAAGGCTGCCGAAATGCTCCTGGCCGCCAAGCGTCCAGTCGTCTACGCCGGTGGTGGTGTGATCCTCGGCGGCGGCTCCGCAGCCCTGACCGAAATCGCCCAGATGCTCAACCTGCCGGTCACCAACACCCTGATGGGCCTGGGCGGCTATCCGGGCACCGACCGCCAGTTCCTTGGCATGCTCGGCATGCATGGCAGCTACACTGCCAACCTGGCCATGCACCATGCCGATGTGATCTTCGCTGTCGGCGCGCGCTTTGATGATCGCGTGGTCAACGGCCCGGCCAAGTTCTGCCCGAACGCCAAGGTCATCCACATCGACATCGACCCGGCCTCGATCTCCAAGACCATCAAGGCCGACGTACCGATCGTAGGTCCGGTCGACAGTGTCCTGACCGAAATGCTCGCCACCTTGCGCGAAATCGGCGAACAGCCGGAAAAAGCGGCGATGGATGCCTGGTGGAAGCAGATCGAAGAATGGCGCGGTGGTCGCGACATGTTCCCGTACGACAAGGGCGACGGTAACGTGATCAAGCCACAGACCGTGATCGAGACCCTGTGCGAAGTTACCAAGGGCGACGCCTTCATCACCTCCGATGTCGGCCAGCACCAGATGTTCGCGGCGCAGTACTACCGCTTCAACAAGCCCAATCGCTGGATCAACTCCGGTGGCCTGGGCACCATGGGCTTCGGTTTCCCGGCGGCCATGGGCGTCAAGCTGAACTTCCCGGACCAGGACGTTGCCTGTGTCACCGGTGAGGGCAGCATCCAGATGAACATCCAGGAACTGTCGACCTGCCTGCAGTACGACCTGCCGGTGAAGATCGTCAACCTGAACAACGGTGTATTGGGTATGGTCCGCCAGTGGCAGGACATGTCCTACAACAGCCGTCACTCGCATTCCTATATGGAATCGCTGCCTGACTTCGTCAAGCTGGCCGAAGCCTATGGTCACGTAGGTATTCGCATCACCAGCCTGAAGGACCTCAAGCCCAAGCTCGAGGAAGCGTTCGCCATGAAAGACCGCCTGGTGTTCATCGATATCCAGGTCGACAACAGCGAGCACGTCTACCCGATGCAGATCAAAGACGGTTCCATGCGCGACATGTGGCTGAGCAAGACGGAGCGTACCTAATCATGCGGCACATTATTTCCCTGCTGTTGGAAAACGAACCCGGTGCCTTGTCTCGCGTGGTTGGTCTGTTCTCGCAGCGTAACTACAACATCGAAAGCCTGACCGTAGCGCCGACCGAAGACCCGACCCTGTCGCGTCTGACGTTGACCACGGTCGGTCATGATGAGGTGATCGAGCAGATCACCAAAAACCTGAACAAGCTGGTTGAAGTCGTCAAGCTGGTCGACCTCTCGGAAAGCGCGCACATCGAACGTGAACTGATGCTGGTGAAGGTCAAGGCCACGGGCGCACAGCGTGCCGAGATCAAACGCACCACCGATATCTATCGTGGGCAGATCGTCGATGTCAGCAGCAGCGTCTATACCGTCCAGCTGACTGGCGCCAGCGACAAGCTTGACAGCTTCATTCAGGCTATCGGAACCGCGTCCATTCTCGAAACAGTACGCAGCGGCGTCACCGGCATTGCCCGTGGCGACAAAGTACTCAGCATCTAAATCAAAAAATTAGCGATGGCCCCAACGGGCCGAGATAACAGGGGTAAGTTCATGAAAGTTTTCTACGACAAAGACTGCGATCTTTCGATCATCCAGGGCAAGAAAGTTGCCATCATCGGTTACGGCTCCCAGGGCCACGCTCAGGCGTGCAACCTGAAAGACTCCGGTGTGGATGTCACTGTCGGTCTGCGTAAAGGTTCGGCTACCGTTGCCAAAGCCGAAGCCCATGGCCTGAAAGTGGCCGACGTGGCTTCTGCCGTTGCTGCCGCCGACCTGGTCATGATCCTGACCCCGGACGAGTTCCAAGGCCAGCTGTACAAGAACGAAATCGAGCCGAACATCAAGAAGGGCGCTACCCTGGCCTTCTCCCACGGCTTCGCTATCCACTACAACCAGGTTGTGCCACGCGCTGACCTGGACGTGATCATGATCGCGCCAAAAGCGCCGGGTCACACTGTACGTTCCGAGTTCGTCAAAGGCGGCGGCATCCCTGACCTGATCGCCGTTTACCAGGACGCTTCGGGCAACGCCAAGAACGTCGCCCTGTCCTACGCTGCCGGCGTCGGCGGCGGCCGTACCGGCATCATCGAAACCACCTTCAAGGACGAGACCGAAACCGACCTGTTCGGTGAGCAGGCCGTTCTGTGCGGCGGTACCGTCGAGCTGGTCAAAGCCGGTTTCGAAACCCTGGTCGAAGCTGGCTATGCGCCAGAAATGGCCTACTTCGAGTGCTTGCACGAACTGAAGCTGATCGTTGACCTCATGTACGAAGGCGGTATCGCCAACATGAACTACTCGATCTCCAACAACGCCGAATACGGCGAGTACGTGACCGGCCCGGAAGTCATCAACGCCGAATCCCGCCAGGCCATGCGCAACGCCCTGAAGCGCATCCAGGACGGCGAGTACGCCAAGATGTTCATCAGCGAAGGTGCTACCGGCTACCCATCGATGACCGCCAAGCGTCGTAACAACGCCGCTCACGGCATCGAAGTCATCGGCGAGCAACTGCGCTCGATGATGCCTTGGATCGCAGCCAACAAGATCGTTGACAAGACCAAGAACTGATTGGGTCCTGATGCGATAAAAGAACGCGGCCTCGGCCGCGTTTTTTTGTGGCTGTACTCCAAGAGCAACTAACTTGAGTGGGACAAGTCCGTTCCTACAGGGTTTTTTCGTTTAGACGGTCAGCTTCTGGTATAAAGCTTCATCGTCTGTCGGCGAACCCACGTCGCAGACCTCTGTCGAATCTTTTCCACACCGTTGCAAGGTAATGTCAATGAGCGAACGTCCCGAAGAGCCGAACAAGGTCTCTGACGCCGAAAGCCTGCTACCGATCGATGAGCATGTTGAAGAAGGGCATGACGCCGAAGGACGCAAGGTTCGGCATCGCGGCATTTATCTGCTGCCCAACCTGTTCACCACCGCGAACCTGTTCGCCGGTTTCTACTCCATCATCAACTCCATGAGTGCCCAGGCGGCATTGAATGCGGGCGATCCACGCGAAGCGAGCAAGTATTTCGCCATTGCCGCCATCGCCATTTTCGTCGCCATGGTTCTCGACGGCCTCGACGGCCGTGTGGCGCGAATGACCAATACCCAGAGCGCCTTCGGTGCCGAGTACGACTCACTGTCCGACATGGTCGCCTTCGGCGTTGCCCCTGCGCTGCTGGCCTTCGGCTGGGCCCTGGGTGACATGGGCAAGGTCGGCTGGATGGTTGCCTTCATCTATGTTGCTGGCGCCGCCTTGCGTCTGGCGCGATTCAACACCCAGGTCGGCAAGGCCGACAAGCGCTACTTCATCGGCCTGGCCAGTCCGGCAGCGGCGGGTGTGGTGGCCGGTACCGTCTGGGCCTTCAGCGACTACGGCATCCAGGGTTCCAAGCTGTCGTTCCTAGTGGCACTGCTGGTGGCTGCGGCGGGCATGCTGATGGTCAGCAACATCAAGTACAACAGCTTCAAGGAGCTGGACCTCAAGGGCCGCGTACCGTTCGTAGCGATCCTCGCGGTGGTGCTGGTGTTCGCGGTAGTCTTCAGTGATCCACCACGCATCCTGCTGCTGGTGTTCCTCGGCTATGCGGCTTCCGGCCCCGTGCAGTACCTGCTGCGCATCCGGCGGCGGAAAAGCGTCGAGTGATGTAATTTCACTCAGGCTCCGTAGTCTACTGGTGCATCAGTCCTCCAGTTCTACGGAGCCCCCATGCTTATCAAGCTGTCCAAAGCCTCCGATTGCCACGAATCGGACGTCACCCCCCAATCCCTTTACTTCTCGCGTCGAGCATTGCTCGGTGGTTCTGCTGCCGCATTGGCGGTATCGGCTTTGCCGCGTTGGGCCAGTGCGGCCGAAATGTCGCGCTATGCGGATGTCGAGGCGGGCGCCAGTCCGGCCTGGTTCGCTGAAAAGCTGGGGGGCACCCGCTGGCAGGCCGTTACGGCGCCCGGTGAGGCGATCACGCCGTTCAAGGATGCAACCCACTACAACAATTTCTATGAGTTCGGCGCCGACAAGGGGGATCCGGCGGCGAATGCCGGCAGCCTGAAGACCGAGCCCTGGACGGTGGTGGTCGACGGCGAGGTGGGCAAGCCCGGGCGCTATGCGCTGGAGGACTTCGTCAAACCCTACCAGCTCGAGGAACGCATCTACCGATTGCGCTGTGTCGAGGCCTGGTCGATGGTCATCCCCTGGCTCGGATTTCCCCTGGCCGCCGTACTCAAGCAGGTGGAGCCGACCTCGAAGGCCCGCTTCATTCGGTTCGAAACCCTGCAGGACCCAAAGAGCATGCCCGGGCAACGCTCCAGCTTTGCCTTGATCGACTGGCCCTATATAGAGGGGCTGCGTCTGGACGAGGCAATGAACCCACTGGCGATTCTGGCAGTGGGGATGTACGGGCGAGAGCTGCCCAACCAGAACGGTGCGCCGCTGCGTCTGGTGGTGCCATGGAAGTACGGCTTCAAGAGTATCAAGTCGATCGTGCGCATCAGCCTGGTGGCCGAGCAGCCGCGCACCACCTGGCAGTCGATTGCGCCGGAAGAGTATGGCTTCTATGCCAACGTCAATCCCGAGGTCGACCACCCGCGTTGGACCCAGGCGCGTGAGCGGCGGTTACCCAGCGGCCTGTTCAGCCCCAACGTGCGGCCGACCCAGATGTTCAACGGCTACGCCGAAGAAGTGGCGGGGCTATACAACGGCCTTGATCTGCGGAAGAACTACTGATGCGCTACCCATTGTTTCGTCTCGGCATCTTCGTCCTGGCGAGTATCTGGCCCCTATGGTGGCTGTATGAGGCAGCCATGAATGCACTGGGTCCGGACCCGGGCAAGATCCTGGTCGATCGCCTTGGATTGGGTGGGCTGATCTTCCTGCTCATCACCTTGAGCATGACGCCCCTGCAGCGCCTGACCGGTTGGGCGGGGTGGATCGTCTCCCGTCGGCAGCTGGGGTTGTGGTGCTTTGCTTATATAGTGATGCACATGACTGCCTACATGGTCTTCGTCCTCGGGCTGGACTGGGGGCAGTTGGGCGTGGAGTTGAGCAAGCGACCCTACATCATCGTCGGAGCTCTGGGGCTGACCGGTTTGCTGACGCTGGCTGTAACGTCCAACCGATATAGCCAGCGTCGCCTGGGTGCTCGCTGGAAGAAGCTGCACAAGTTGGTCTATGCGATTCTCGCCCTGGGCTTGCTGCACTTTCTCTGGGTGGTGCGGGCAGACCTCAAGGAGTGGGCGATTTATGCAGCTATTGGTGTGTTTCTCCTGGTCTTGCGGATTCCGCTGTTGTCGCAGCGGATTCCGCGGTTATCGGGCCGGAAAACAGCTTCTGCATCAAAAGCCAGAATAAGTGGTTGACGCCCCGTTTTATCTCTCTATAATTCGCCCCACTTCCGGCGTAGTCGAAACGGAAAACTCCTTGAGAATCAAAGAGTTGAATGTTTCAGGTGGTGCCGGAAGGGCTTCGATCGAAAGATCGGCAGCGGTGAAAAGGCAGTTGACAGCGACTTTAAACGCTGTAGAATTCGCCTCCCGCTGACGAGAGATCGCAGCGAGTCAAGTGGTTGAAGTTAAACGAAAAACTTCAAAATAAACGCTTGACACAC